>CAMVBS010000016.1 GCA_947165785.1 uncultured Clostridia bacterium
CCAAAGGACTATGTGAAGATTGGACTTGATGTGGAGGATTACTATAAGATTAAGGATATACAGAATAAACAGTGGGTTGAATAACGATTATAGTTTATTGGTTGACAGTGAGAGCCGCAGATGCAAAATATGCATTTGCGGCTCTGTTTATGAGCAGGGTGTTGATAAATTCGACACATGTGTCTAAAATGAAAATAGACACGCGTGTCGAAAAGGAGAGATCAATCATGGCAATAAAAGGAGAAAGAACCAGAGAATATATCATACATGAATCGTATACACTTTTTGCTGAAAAAGGCTTCAAACAGGTGACAATGAAAGATGTCTGTGAGGTCACAGGCATGAGCCGGGGCGGATTGTACAGTCATTTTTCCGGTACAGATAAACTGTTCGAGGCTGTCCTTGAAAAAATCACGGAAGAGAATTCGATAGATTTTCAGAGAGAGATTGAAAAAGGCATTTGTGCGGTGGAGATTTTGGAAAAGGCATTGAAATGTATGGAAGAGGAAATGAGGCATCCTGAAGAATCCCTCAGTATTGCATTATATGAGTATGCGGAAACGGTAAATTCCGATGTGATGAAGAGGTTAAACGGTAATGCACAAGATAGATGGAATAAACTTATCCAATATGGGATTGAGCGCGGAGAGTTTATGGAAGTAAATGTCGATGAAATCGTCAATGTGATTCTGTATTCGTACCAGGGGGTTCGAATGTGGAGCAGGATCCTATCCATGAAACCAAAGACAATCCGCTCTATCACGAACAATATAAGAAAACAACTGATAGGAGAACAGAAATGATCACACTAAAAAGACCGATCAAAGAATATGAATCAAAGGCGGTTGCCTTTAAGCAGGAATTCATCGATAACAAAGAGACAACCATAAATGGAAGTGAGCTCTTCGATCAGATGGACTCATATGATGAATGGCTTAAATCTGTGACGGATAATACTTTAACTGATACCGTAAACCCGTCCTGGGTAGTAACTGACACATACTTTGCGTTCGATGAGGATGATAAAATTGTTGGTATCATCGATCTTCGTCACGAATTAAATGATTTTCTTAAGGATTTCGGCAACTGTGGATACAGCGTGAGACCTTCTGAGCGACGAAAAGGGTACGCGACGGAAATGCTGAAACTCATTCTGGAACGAGCGCGCCAGGTAGGAATGGATAAACTCCAGCTTTCTGTAGAACGTTCGAATGAACCGTCTGTAAAGACGATCACAAAAAACGGCGGAGAGTATGAAAGAAGTTTTACCTTTGAGGGAGAAGAAGCGGATGTGTATATTATTCGCTTAGTATGAAAACTAAGTCTATCATGTTACATTGAAGGTGAAAAATGAGAACTGAGAATGATGTATTACAAAATGTATTGAATGTGGCAGTGCGTGATCTCTTGAACCAAATGATCCGCTGGCACCTTTTCCTTCGTGAAGGACATCCGATCGACATGGGCATCCTTGATTGTAATATGGAGAGATTGCTGGAAGAAGACCTGTTTCTGCTTTATAAAATAACATATCCGATCGCTGATTGTGAGAAGATTCGGGAGGCATTTGATGCGGCAGCGAAACTGTGGAATATTCTCGGAAATGATGTTGCGGCACAATGCGGTTATTCGTATCCGATTGATACGAAAAAAACATGTTGAGACTTATAAGAAGTATTTGGTGATGGTTTGACATGTCGGACAGCTTTTGCATTCGAGAAAAATCTCCGGTAAAGCTATGACACGATTCGTATCGCTGATGCGACGGAGCGATTCTTTCTTTTTTTTAGTCCTTCAAATACAGTCTGTTTGACCAATGGTCACAGAAAGGATGGATTGAAAATGAATGGAATCAGAAGAAAAGAATTGTTGCCAGGACTCGTGCTGTTGGCGGCCTTTGTCCTATGGACTTTATTGATCATGCATATCGATGTGCAAAAAGCCGGCCAAAATGGAACGGAGATCGGATTTGCTACAGTCAATGTGTGGTTTCACCGATTAACAGGTGTGCATTTGTTAGTCTATACTATAACCGATTGGCTTGGTCTCATTCCGATCATCATATGCATTTGCTTTGGAGTACTGGGGCTTGCCCAGTTGATAAAGCGCAGAAGCCTGTTCAAGGTCGATCCTGATATCCTGCTTCTGGGCGTCTATTACATTGTGGTGATCCTGGGCTATCTGCTGTTTGAGATGGTGCCGATAAACTACAGACCGATCCTGATAGATGGAAATCTGGAGGCATCCTATCCGTCGTCAACTACACTTCTGGTACTGACGGTGATGCCGACATTGAAGTATCAGTCAGACCGAAGGATCGTAAATCCGATAATACGGAAAGCGATAACTATATTTGTGATCGGTTTCACGGCTTTTATGGTTATCGGCAGATTGATCTCAGGTGTCCACTGGGCAACGGATATCATAGGCTCGGTTTTCCTTAGTTCAGGTCTGTTTATGATCTATCGGTTTATGGCAGGATTTGCCGGTCAAAAGACAACACAGCTGAAGACGGAGGCATCAAATGGAATTCAGTGAAAAGTTACAGGAATTACGAAAAAGCAGGTCGATGACGCAAGAGGAACTGGCTGAGGCACTATTTGTTTCAAGAACAGCCATTTCGAAGTGGGAATCCGGAAGAGGATATCCGAGCATTGACTCGCTAAAGGAGATATCCCGTTTTTTCTCAGTAACGATCGATGATCTGATATGTTCAGACGAGATGATCACCGTGGCAGAAAACGACAAGAAGGAGTTCGTCCGTAAATACGTCTCGCTTATATGTAATGCACTTGACGTCCTTTTGGCCATACTGATGTTCATACCCGCATTTGGAAATGGATCGGATTCATCCGAAACTGTATCCTTGTTGGGATTAACAGGGATCAGTCTGTGGGTGAAGATCGTATTTATCGTGATCATCAGCATTACGATCCTAAATGGAATATACGGCGTGATCGTTGCCGGTCTGAATAGGTCAACATGGAACAGGCACAGGCTCGTTCCGGGAGTCGTTTTGTCGATACTTGCAGTCATAGTGTTTATAGCAACGAGGCAGCCGTATGCTGGAATTGTCTGTTTCGCGCTCTTGGTCATAAAAGGTTTTCTGATCACTAAAGTGAAACAACAATAATACATGATTCATCGAATTTACCCGCTTTCAGGGATATTAAAAGTATCAATGGGAAAACAAGGTGTATGATTCGTATTTCGTAGCGGATTATTGAAATATAATGATATCCTATTCTTAAGTATTGATCATGGAGGAATGAAATGAATTATATCAATAAGGGAAAAAGGGATGTGATCATATTACCTGAGTTCAGTAATGTGCAGATCCTGGAATCCATAAGAGAAAAGTATGATGAACTATACGGTATCATACCACCGCATATTACGCTTGCTTTTCCGTTTGACAGTGATATCTCTAATGATGTTCTGGAAAGCGGATTAAAGGAAACAGTAAGTGATCTCAAACCATTTAAGATAAGGCTTAAAGGAATCTCTTTTGAGTGGGATAGCAGGGTTAATACATATTACATATTTCTGAATTTCGTACAGGGAGAAGATACGATCATAGATCTTCACAAAAGGATCTATAGAGATGTCTTACATGAAGAATTGGCATTTGATTATCGACCTCATATTACATTAGGATGCACAAAGGAAAAGATCGAGCTTAGTTTGGATGAAGAATTTGAAGCTGTGGTCGATCTGTTATCTGTCGAGTTAATAGGTGAAAACGAAGAATCAAATATAATAATGCAGGTCAAGTTATAAGACGGTGAAGACAGGGAGAAGCTGTAAATGAGTGTCAAAGCTTTATTTGTGGATTTTTATGGAACTATAGTACATGAAGACGGTGAAGTGATCAAAAAGATCACAGACATTATATGTAAGACCGGCAAAGCGGAAGATCCTTCTGAGGTGGATACTTTTTGGTGGAAGGATTTTCAGACCATGTTCATGAACTCTTTTGGCGAGACGTTTGAAACACAGAGGGTTTTGGAGGAAAGATCTCTGGTTCATACTTTGGAGCGTTTCGGATCTGATGCCGATTCTAAGGAATTGAGCAATATGATGTTTGCACACTGGATCAAACCGCCGATCTTTGAGGATTCTAAGGACTTTTTCGAGAAGAGCCCTTTGCCGATATATGTAGTTTCCAATATAGATACTCCTGATATCCTGGAGGCGATCGCTTATCATGATCTCGATCCGGCGGGAGTTTTTACTTCGGAGGATGCGAAGAGTTATAAACCGAGGAAAGAGTTGTTTGAACTGGCATTGAGATCAACCGGTCTTATGCCGGATGAAGTGATCCATATCGGTGATTCCATAAGCAGTGATGTAAAGGGAGCAGCAGAGGTCGGGATCGAAGCGTTGTGGCTTAACCGCTTCGGAAAGAACATTCCCGAAGGTGTGAGATCCGTCTCGGGATTGACGGAAGTCTTTCGGATGATATAAGCAGTTTTTTTGGAGGAATTTATGAAGACTTTATATGTGTCGGATCTGGACGGAACTTTGCTCAGAAGCGATCAACGAACTTCTGAGTATACCAATGATACGATAAATGAACTGGTTGACAATGGAATGATCTTTTCTTATGCCACGGCCCGCTCTCTTATTACAGCCAAAAAAGTCACGGCCGGCATTAATGCCAAGATCCCGCTGATCGTGTATAACGGAGCTTTTGTAATCGATAATGTGACGGAAGAGATATTGATAGCCAATTACTTTGATGAGTCGATAAGTCCTCTTCTTGATGAGTTGTTTTCCAAGAAGATCTTTCCTATAGTCTATGCATATATTGATGGTGTTGAGAGATTCTCCTTCGTTCCTGAGTTGTGTACTGATGGAATGAAGAGATTTCAGGACAGCAGAAAAGGTGATATAAGGACCAATTCCGTAAGTGAAGCCGATGATCTGCGAAAAGGGGATATCTTCTATATCACGTGCATCGACGAAGAAGAAAAAATGAAGCCTTTGTATGACAAGTACAAAGACAGATTTCACTGCGTTTTTCAAAAGGATATATACACTAATGATCAATGGCTGGAGATCATGCCGATCACTGCTTCAAAATCAAATGCGATCAGGGAACTCAAAGCGTTGTTGGAGTGCGAAAAAGTGATCTCCTTCGGTGACGGAAAAAACGATATCGACATGTTTAAGATATCGGATGAGTGCTACGCCGTTCAAAATGCGGATGATGAATTGAAGCAACATGCCACCGGTGTTATCTCTTCAAATGATGAAGACGGCGTGGCTCATTGGCTCGAGAAGAACTTCCGATAATACTGTCATTTCTGAAGGGTCGGATCTTCCGTACGGTGACCTTTTCGATATCTTCCGAAAAAGATGCCGTCATCGACATACTTGTCGATGTCAGAGACCCATACAGGAAATCTGCCTGTATTGATGGCGGTCTGACCGTTCAGCATTCCCGTATGAAATGACAGGTGACGATACTGCCTTAATACAAGTTCCATTCTGGTGTATATACAGTTCTCAGGCTTCTCGTAGAGCATCTCATCCGTAAGGGAATCAATATAATCCAAAGTCTTCCGTTCTATGGAATCCAGATATCGCAAAAGATCTTCGTCAGACAGGACGACACTCGTCGGATTATCGGGGTTATCCATTCCTTCCTGATGAAATGAAGGTTCTTCATAATCAAAAGGGTTAATGAACCATTTGTCGGCAGAGTGAAGGGCATGATAGACCCATCTCCAGCATGGTGCACCGATGCATATCGCGTCTCTATCGTAAGTCTGTATCGATGTTCTGATGTTAAGAAAGTTCGGTCTTACCGTTTCCTTGATGATATTACATAATTCGTTCATCTTTCATTCCTCCTGCGTATTGTTCTGTATAAGTTCATATTACTGCCGATAAGTACTTCTGTAAAATTGAAATAAATGATAAAATAATTCAAGAAAATCGAATTATAAACGGGATGTGGGACAATGACGATCACACAATTGAGCACTTTTTTAAAGATCACGGAACTTGGGAGCTTTTCTGCTGCTGCCAACAGTCTCGGGTATGCTCAATCAACTGTGACGACTCAGATCAAACTGTTGGAGGAGGAACTTGACTGTCAGCTCTTTGACAGGCTCGGGAAGACGATCGTTCTTACTTCACAGGGAGAGAAACTCGTATCCTACGCGGAGAAGATGCTCCAGCTCGAACGTGAGATCCGGCTGGAGGTATCAGATGAGGAAGAACCGACAGGTATACTTAAGCTCGGAGTATCGGAATCGTTTTGTTATGATCGTTTGCCGGAAATCCTGATGAAGTATAAAGAGACTTCTCCGGGAATAGAGATAAGGCTCGTTTTTATCAAACATGATACTTTCCCTGATATGCTTCAAAAAGGAGAACTGGATCTCGTTTATACACTTAATCCTTATATCGAAGATGACAGGCTCACAATGCTCTATAAGAGAAAAGAATCACTTGGTTTTTATGCTGCTAAGGATCATCCGCTAATCGGAAAGAGGATAACAGAAGAAGATCTCGGCAGTGTTCCGCTTCTTCTTACAGGGCATGACTGCAGCTTCAGAAAAATGCTCCTTGATAATCTGTCGGGATGCGGAATTTCGCCTTCGGTCCTAATCGAGACGAGCAGCAAGGAGATCCTTAAAAAGTTTGCCGCTAACGGATTGGGGATCGCTTTTATCCCGGATATGACTGCCGTAAGAGAAGTTGAGAACGGCAGCTTGCAAAGACTTAACTGGAAAGGCAACAAGTTTCCTATATACTCGCAGATATTTGTACATAAAGATAAACATATAAGCAAAGCAATAAGCGGCCTGGTGGACATCATCAAGGAAAAGAGTAAATGAAAAGGCGGACAGAAAATGAATAAGATATTGGATACCAAAAGACTGTTTCTCCGCGAGATGGATATGGATGATCTCGACTCGCTTTATGCCGTCTTAAGTGACAGAGAGATAATGAAACATTACCCGTATGTTTTTGATGAGGAGAGAGTAAGAAGCTGGATCGAGCGTAACATGAACAGATACAGTGAGAACGGCTTCGGCCTGTGGGCTGTGTGCCTTAAGGAAACTGGAGAGATGATAGGAGACTGCGGTCTTACGCTTCAGAATATTGACGGTGAGATGCTCCCCGAGATCGGATACCACATACGAAAAGATCAGCAGAAGAAAGGCTATGCGAAGGAAGCTGCATCTGCTGTAAGGGATTGGGCCTTTGAGAATACCTCTTATCCTGCACTTTATTCATACTGCAAATATACGAATGTCGGATCGTATAAGACTGCTGAATCGATAGGCATGCGCTTTCTGAAAGAATACCCTGATGATGCAAATGAATATACTCATGTGTCAGTTATTTTTCGAGAAGAATTTGACTTGATGAAAAGAATTCCTGAAGGTATCAGAAAATTCGTAGAAGGAAAGAAATACACATCAGAAAATATAGGGATGTCAGGATCGGAACTTATGATCTTCGATGACTTCGTACTGAAGATCGTTGACAGCCGGTTGGAGGATGAGGATCAGGTCGTGAAGATCATGGATTGGCTTGAGGGAAAGCTCCCTGCTCCGAAGGTGATCGCATATCAGAAAGACGATAGATATCAGTATCTTCTCATGAGCAAAGCAGATGGCGTGATGAGTTGTGACGAGTATTATCTGGAGCACCCGGATGAACTTCTTAAGATACTTTCCGAAGCGCTTAACATGCTCTGGGATACGGATATTTCTGACTGCCCGGTAAGAAGGGATCTCGATGATGAATTAAAAGAAGCAAGACGTCGCATCGATAACGATCTGGTAGATACTGAAGACACTGAGCCGGAAACATTCGGCGAAGGTGGTTTTAAAGATCCAGAGGAACTTCTATCATGGCTCATCGATAACAGGCCTGAACCGGAACCCGTTCTGTCGCACGGAGATTTTTGCCTGCCGAATATCTTTGTCAGAGACGGGAAGGTAAGCAGTTTCATTGATCTCGGCGGTACCGGTATCGCGGATAAATGGAAAGACATCGCTCTTTGCTATCGAAGCCTGAAGCATAATTTCGACGGCACATACGGCGGCAAAGTATATCCTGATTTCAACCCTGATATGCTCTTTGATGCTCTCGGCATAGAGCCTGATCGGGAAAAGATAAGATACTACATTTTATTGGATGAATTGTTCTGAAAGATGTAAGGGGAATTTTAATTACTGGCCGACAAAAAATAGTATAATGAGTCGTGGCCATGCTACGGAAGAAATAATGCGAAAACAACAGACGATCTACTAAGCTTTTTCAGGTGAGGTATACCTATGAGCATACTAAGGATAATACGTAACTATTTTTTCTACAGCGGCATCGAGAAGGATGAGTATAATGCCATCAAGAAAGATGCATACATATCCAATTTCATAGTGTGGCGAGTCCTTCATATACTGATGGCCGCAGCATTCGCGATCCTTCTCATAGGCTCAGTCCTCAATGACCTTCTAAGTTCGAACATGGCATTCTACCTGATCGGCTTTACGTATTCCGCGATCGTATCCGTACTCTTTTTCTTTCTCGAAAAAGATTCCCTCGTTGCTCAGTTGATCATCTATCTTTCCATATCGCTGCTTTTTGTTTTCGCGTGTCTCATAACCCAGAATAAACCTGAGATACCGGCGACGACATTCATTGTCTTCCTCCTGATCTCTCCTATGTTCATGATCGATAAACCGTTCTTCATGACGATAGAACTTTGTGCTGCATCGACTGTCTTTCTTGTATGGATGCGATATGTTAAACCCTATGAGATCTGGGAGATGGATATGATCAACGTCGTTATATTTACGATAGTCGGCGTAGTCCTTAATATCATCGCCAATGCTATCCGTATAAGGGAATTTGTCCTCACGAGGAAGATCAACATCCAGAAGGATACGGATGAACTTACGGGGCTCATGAATAAGGCTGCGCTTACAAGAGAGATAAATGCGGCTGTGAATGAGAAAGGATCCGATAAAGGCATCATGTTCCTTCTTGATGTGGATCACTTTAAATCGATCAACGACACCTGCGGTCATGATGTAGGTGATGAGGTTATAAGTAAGCTCGGAAATTATCTCAAGAATATGTTCACGGGTAATGAGATCGCAGGACGTTTTGGCGGTGATGAGTTCGTTATATTCATCAAGGATACCGATGACAGGAAATATGCTTCTGATATCGCGCAGAAGATCGTGACCGGTTCGTCGGATACTATCAAGCTTCCGTCCGATGATCTCACATTCAGCGTAAGTGTCGGCATCGCCGTTTATCAGGGTGCGGAGGATAATTATTCTGACCTTTTCAAGAAAGCGGACACGGCACTTTACAGGTCAAAGGAAGGCCGTAACAGATACAGTTTTTACGAGTGAGACTGAACTATAGAACATAGGCCTTTGTTGACAAATCCCCTATATATATCTAAAGTTATCAAGTATTTATTTATGGGGGAATCGGAAATATGAGATGTTTATACGAGAATACAAAGGCGAGACTTATCTACAGGATCTTTCTCTCGCTCATCGCGGTCGGATCATTCGTTTATACTTTCCTTGGCTTTAAACCGATCATGCTCTACTTTACCAACTGGTCTGCGTGGTATGCGATCATCATGGTATTCCTGACGCTCGCGGGAACCATTAAGTCATACGTTTCCAAGGACGACAGTTTACTTGATAACGGCATATTCAAGATGTTCAAGTTCGGTGCCGAGATAATGATCTTTGCGACGTTTGTCGTATCTGCCTTCGTCCTTCCGGATAAGATCTGGACTTCGGGATTCTGGGCTCCGGGAAGCACGTTCAAGCACTTCCTTCTTCCGGTATTCTATATCCTTGACGGAATACTTTGTGACAAGCGTAATTCCTACAAGATCTACTATGCACTTACTTCGCTTGTCATCCCGATCATGTATTGGGTCATTCTGGTATTGCGTTTTCTCGATCATCGCAAAGCCTGCGGCGGCGCCATCCCTGAAGATCAGTGGAGACGTTATTATCCGTACGGATTTTGCAATATCGATGACGGACACACACTGACTTTCCTGATCTGTCTTCTCGCAGGTATCGCGGCTGCTCTCACGGTAACCGGTGTCGTCCTTTATTTCCTGAACAGGAAAAAAAGTAAGAAGTGACAGATGCCGTGTAGTATGGAAGCATCCGAATTTCATATTTTTGTCATCAGCTGATCTTGAAGCCTTGATGCTTCATAATCTGCATAACATACCCGAAGGCTTGTCTTTCAACGACCTTCGGGTTTATTTGTCCTCTCGAAAAAGTTTTTCGAAGAAGGATGGAATGATATAGCAAAATATTGATAATGAATAATAAAAATACAAAAATTTCTTACTATCTTTGAACGCATATTAGTGTTACAATTACCAAACTATTTAGTATGAAGTGATAACAGAGGGTTAACTGAATGCAGGATTCAAGACTTACGAAGAAGGTCTTGGACAAGCTGAAGGACTTTCATATTTCCGATAAGGAGGTATTGATCCACAGTCCGATCGACTTGTCCCATGACGGAAATTACATCAAAGGATTTATAATCGTAACCAATGACAAGGTGGGAGTTCTTACAATGGAACTTCCAAAGGAAACTATACACCTTTTCAGAAATGCGAACATCGGAGACGATCTGATAGAAGATGAGCCGGGTGAATATGAAGTTAAGATCTATGATATAGATAAGCTTGCGCATATTAGGCTCGATGTTTACGTCGGGTCTAATATTTTAAGCGGTGAATATGAAGGCGAGCAAACTTGTATCGCCTGTTTCACCAATCGTTACCAGGCACAGATGAACGTTTTATTCCGTAAGCTCAAAGGTTTCCTTCACGGAGGAGAGCTCGAGGCAGACGAGAAGGAAGAGGAAACATCAGAAGAGAAGATCGAGACGGGAAAGAGCAAGCGTTCGATCTTCGGAAGGACACTTAACTATTTTCTTAAGTATAAGCTTCAGGTAGTACTCCTCATCCTTACTTATACCGTTAACGGTGCGATCAATATCGCGTGGCCTTATCTTACGGGTAAGGTGTTGTTCGATCATGTCCTTACGAAGGACAAGGAGTACTTGAGTGCATTCGGACTTGGTGAGAGATTCGGCCTTGCGCTTCTTGTCGTGGCAGTCGTCATGGTCCTTGTAAGACTTACTCAGGCGCTTTCGAATTATCTTCAGATATTTGTCATGGCTAAGCTTTCCAGCAGCGCCATAAGAGATATCAAGAATGATGTGTTTAATGCGATGAGCAGATTGTCCCTGAGCTTTTTTGTCAACAAACAGACCGGCGGACTTATAACCAGGGTCTTAAGTGATTCCGACAGGGTAAGGAACTTTTTCATCGACGGACTTCCGATGATATTCGTTCACGGCATTACGATCATCACGACTTTCATCGTTATGTTTAATCTTAACTGGAAGATGGCTCTTATCTCCTGTATCCTTCTGCCGCTTCTCGTCTTCATGACCGTTAAGCTTCGTCCGGGACTTTGGATCTTATCAGGTAAGAGACATCGTGCGGAAAAGGCCGTTAACGGCAAGGCAAATGATAACTTAACAGGTGCCCGTGTCGTTAAGGCATTCGGTCAGCAGGAAGAAGAGATAAAAAGATTCAACGGCCCAAGTAACAATCTTCGTGATGCGGAGATCGACATTGCAAAGCTTCGTAACAAGTTCGCTGTCCTTTATAACCTTGTTCAGGAAGTATCGAGTGTATGGATCTGGATCGTCGGAGTATTCTTTGTGCTTCAGACTCACGAGATCGAACTTGGTGTCCTTATAACTTTTGTCGGATACGTTATGCAGCTCAACGGACCTATGAACTTTTTCTCCTGGGTATTCAGGATGTGGTCTGACAGTATCAACTCTGCAGAACGACTTTTCGAGATAATGGATGCTATTCCCGAGATTCAGGAAAAGACTGATCCGGTACGACTTGAAGATCCGCGAGGCGAGATCGAACTTAATAACGTGACATTTGGTTATCAGGTCGGAAGACCGGTCCTTAAGGAACTTAATATCAAGATCAGGGAAGGTGAGATGCTCGGCATCGTCGGAAGATCCGGCGCAGGAAAATCGACACTTGTTAATCTCATCTCCAGGCTCTATGACGTTAACGAAGGCTCGATCAAGATCGACGGAACGGATGTTAAGGATCTGTCTTTGAACGACCTTCGAAGGAATGTTGCGATGGTATCTCAGGACACTTATATCTTCATGGGTTCAGTTGCCAAGAACATAGCTTACGGTAATGAGAATGCTACGCGTGATCAGATCATCCGTGCGGCAAAACTTGCAAGTGCTCATGAATTCATAAGCAGACTCCCTGACGGTTACGATACCGTTATCGGAGCTTCCGGAAAGGACCTCTCAGGCGGTGAGAAACAAAGGATCTCCATTGCCCGTGCAATACTTGCGGACCCTAAGATCCTCATTCTTGATGAGGCAACTGCAAGTGTCGATACACAGACTGAGAAAGCTATCCAGCATTCTCTCAACTATCTGGTCAAGGGAAGGACAACGCTTTCCATTGCACATAGATTATCCACTCTCCGTGATGCAGACAGACTCATCGTCATCGACGGAGGAAGGATAGTCGAAGAAGGAACGGAAGAAGAATTAAGCAAGATCGAAGGCGGCATCTATAAGACGCTTCTTGATCTGCAGAACAAATCGCTCGCGCTTCAGACTGATTTCTGATGCAAGGTGATGTGATCGGAGGATAACATGTCGGAAAACGTACTTAACATATACGAGAAAAAAGCAGAGGAGATGACCTCTACAAATATCATCACAGGTAAGGATAAGTTTACCAAGACTTCGGGCGGCTTTTTAAGTTTGGACTGTAACGGAAAGCACTACAGGAGAGTCCGTATCGTGAGGCTTTTCCCGTTCTCTGATGCACAGAGATATCTGTCGGTAAGAGATCACGGTGATTCGGATAAAGAGATCGGTATAATCGAAGATCTTAACTCCATGAGCGAAGAGATACAAAGTCTTATAAACGAGCAGCTCAACTTAAGCTACTTCACTCCCGTGATAAGCAAGATCTACGAGATAAAAGACGAATACGGTTATGCATATTTCAGAGTAATGACGGACAAGGGTGAATGCCGCTTCGCGATCAACATGGGATCCAATGCGGTAACAAAACTTTCCGATACAAGACTTATCATCAAGGATGTCGATGAGAACAGATTCGAGATCAAGGACGTTGATAAGCTGAGTAAAAAGGAAAGGAGGATGCTCGATTTATTCCTGTAAATCGTGACGGGATAACATGAACCTATTGTATAAACTTCCTTCATCTCAGGAAGGAAAGATCCATCTGTCAGACGGTGAGAAGATCTATTACAACGTCCCGATCGACATAGATGAGAAGGGCAATTGGACGGAAGATTCCTTCCTGGTCGTTACGACCTTTAAGGTACATGTCCTGAGGGAGGACAAGATAACGTCTTATGACATCAAAGACCTCGACAGTGCTTCTTCGGAACCCGGTGTCGGAGGCGGTCTTCTTACCGTGAGCATAAACGGAGAAGATCAGATCCTTGCGCACTATTCGTCCAAGCATTTAAGCAGGTTTGCTTATATTGCACGTGGCATCAACATCCTCATCTCCGGCAGATTCGAAGAAGTTGAGAGCAGCGAATATGAGAGGATCTGTCCTAAGTGCGGACGTGTGATCCCCGGAACGGGAATATGCCCGAAGTGTTCAGGTAACGGAGGCTTCTACCACATCCTTAAGGGATTCATCAAGCCGTACCGCAAGGACTTCTTTGCCGTGTTCATTCTCATGGTCGCGGTTGCTGTCGTTACGCTCCTCAATCCTGAAGTTCAAAAACGTCTCATAAACGATGTCCTTCAGAAGGACGGCAAGGTCAGTATCGCAATGGCATTTGTCGGCGTCATGTTCTTCCTGAGCGTCAGCATCGTACTCATTAATATCGCCAAGAGTATCGCAACGGCTAAGCTCGGTTCCAAGATCTCCGCCGATCTTCGTAAGCAGCTTTTCGAGAAATATCAGAAGCTGCCTTTAAGTTTCATAAACGACAGAAGACCCGGTGAACTTCTTAACAGGATCACTGAAGATACGAGATTTATATCTGAGTTTATCGCGGATATATTCTGTAACCTTTTCGCGGTATTCTTCATATTCATATGGGACATGATCTTCATGCTCATACTTGACTGGAAACTTGCACTTCTTACCATATCCGTAGTTCCGATCGCGGGATTTCTCATGCTGTCTTTACGTAAGACGATAAGCAGGATATTCCACGTGCAGAACAGGAAGAATGATGACGTTGCAAGCGATCTTCAGGACGTCATCTCCGGTATGAGGATCGTAAAGAGCTATGGCAAGGAATATGACGAAGCAGAGCGCTTTAAGGTCCTGTCCGGTGAATTTGCCAAGGTCCAGATGCGTAACGAGAGATTCTGGGGCCTGTTCGATTTTGTAATGTCGTTTTTCATGGGCATGGGACTTGTCATCGTCGTGTTCTTCGGAGGCCGTGCGGTATTGGGTAATACAATGTCTGCAGGTGAGCTCTATCAGTTCATTTCCTACACGCTCCTTCTGTTCCAGTATGTCGGTTGGCTCGGAAGGCTGCCACGTGAAGTCTCAAGGCTCAAGAGCAGTCTCGAGCGTATCTATGACGTGCTCGCTCAGAAGGTCGAGGAGGAGTCGCCTGACGTGATCGATATGAAGATCAAAGGTGAGATCACCTTCGATCATGCTACCTTCGGATATAAGTCATATCAGCCTGTTCTCGAAAACATTAACGCAGTTATAAGACCGGGAGAGATGATCGGTATCGTAGGTGCCTCGGGTACCGGTAAGTCGACTCTCATAAATCTTCTCATGAGACTTTATGAGACTGATGACGGAAGCATCCTGGTCGATGGTCATGACATGAAAGACATCAGTAAGAAATCATACCATTCACAGCTCGGTGTCGTGCTTCAGGAGACGTTCCTTTTCTCCGGAACCATAATCGATAACATAAGGTTTTCGAAGCGTGATGCGACCATCGCAGAGATCATCAAAGCTGCCAAGCTTGCAAATGCACATGAGTTCATAAGTAAGCTTCCTGACGGCTACAATACATATGTTGGTGAGAAGGGCTACACGCTCTCAGGCGGTGAACGTCAGCGTATCGCGATCGCGAGAGCGATCCTTACCGATCCGAAGATCCTCATCCTTGACGAGGCAACTGCAAGTCTCGATACTGAAAGTGAGTTCATGATCCAGAAGGCCCTCGACAGGCTTACGAGCGGCAAGACAACATTTGCGATCGCACACAGACTGTCTACGCTCAAGAATGCCGACAGGCTCATGGTCATCGACGGTCACAGGATAGCCGAGATTGGAACACACAGCGAGCTTCTCGAGAAGAAGGGCATATACTATGGCCTTTACACTGCACAGATGAAATAACTTTTTCGAGAATGAAGATACAGGATATGATCCGTGGTCACTTAGTGATCGCGGATCTTTTTTACTCCTGAAGAAGTTAACTATGGATACAAACAAATGTTTGTGTTATGATTGTGTCAGTTGTTGATAAGAAGTTTCGGGTATGGGAGTAAAGCGTGATGGACAAGGTGTATCTGGCAATAGATCTTAAGTCGTTCTATGCGAGTGTCGAGTGCGCCCAAAGAGGTCTTGATCCGCTTAATACTCATCTTGTCGTCGCTGATCCCACGAGGACTGAGAAGACCATCTGTCTTGCCGTATCTCCGTCGTTAAAGAGTTACGGAATCCCCGGAAGGGCCAGGCTTTTTGAAGTGGTCCAGAAGGTTGACATGATAAATAAGGACAGAAGATGGAAGGCTCCCCGTAAGACTTTGAGCGGTAAGAGCCATGTTTTCTCAGAACTTAATGATGATCCTTCTCTTGCGGTGGATTATATCGTTGCTCCGCCTAGAATGTCGCTTTACATGAAGATCAGTGCGCAGATCTACAGCATCTATCTTAAGTATGTGGCACCTGAAGACATATTCGCATATTCCATTGATGAAGTGTTTATCGATGCAACGGGATATCTTAAAACATATGAGATGAATGCTCATGATTTTGCACGCATGCTCATACAGGATGTTCTTAAGGCAACAGGCATAACGGCGACTGCAGGCATAGGTACCAACATGTATCTTTCGAAAGTTGCGATGGACATCGTTGCCAAACATATACCTGCCGACAAAGACGGCGTGAGGATCGCTGAACTTGATGAGATCTCCTATAGGGAGAAACTGTGGGACCATAGGCCGCTTACGGATTTCTGGAGAGTAGGTCACGGTATCGCAGGGCGTATAGAAAAGTTCGGAATATACACGATGGGTGATATCGCCAGATTCTCGCTTGAACATCAGACGATAGAAGTCCTTTATAAGGTGCTCGGTAAGAACGCCGAACTTCTTATCGATCACGCATGGGGAATAGAACCTACGACGATCAAGGATGTTAAGGAATATCAGCCGCAGAATAACAGTCTTTCCAGCGGTCAGGTACTGTCCGAACCGAAGGATTATCTTACCACCAGGTTGATCGTTTGGGAGATGGCTGATTCGCTTTCAATGGACCTTGTGGAGAAGGGACTTCTTACAGATCAGATCGTGCTTACGATCGGCTATGATAAGTCAAGTCTCGAGAATGATTCGTATAGCGGAGAAGTTGCTTCCGACTATTACGGCAGATTAGTTCCGAAGCATGCTCACGGAACGATAAACTTAAACGGTCATACATCATCTACGGTTGAGATTACCGAAGCTGCGATGGATCTTTATGACCGCATAATCGATAACAGATGCATGAGCAGGAGACTTGGGATCTGTGCATGTAATGTTATACGTGAAAGCGACCTTAAAAAGAAAGAGACTTCACGTCAGCTCGATATGTTTGATATGCTGGAACCCGAGGAAGTCAGGGAAGAAAAAGCACAGAAACTCGAGAAGGAAAGAGCTCTTCAGGAAGCAATGCTGGAGATTAAGAAAAAGTACGGCAAGAATGCCGTATTGAAAGTCAAGAACCTGAACAAAGGCGGCACTGCGATCGAGCGTAATAAACAGATAGGCGGACATAAAGCATGAGCCGATACGATGACATGATACATCTTAAAAGACCTCAATATATGGACTTTCCGCCTATGTCCATACATGACAGGGCTGCGCAGTTCTCACCCTTTGCCGCGCTTGTCGGATACGAGGATGAAGTAGCTGAAGCAGCAAGGCTTACTGACAGGAGAAGAGAGATCTCCGAAGAGGAACTCTTTAAGCTTAATTCTGACCTTGCTAAGCTCAAGGAAATAAAAGGAGAAAGACCTCTCATAACAGTTGATCACTTCGTTCCTGACAGCAGGAAAGAAGGCGGCAGATATGAGAAGAAGACAGGCACTTTCAGAACGATAGACGAGTACAATAAAATGATAGTTTTTGCTGACGGTTCAAGGATACCGATCAGTGATACATACGGAATCATTTTCGAAGAATAATATGAAATACGATAACATAACAAAAGCTAAGTTTATAAGACGACCAAACAGGTTTATCGCTGAGGTTGAAATTGGTGGTAAGAAAGAAACAGTGCACGTCAAGAATACGGGAAGATGCAAGGAACTTCTGATCCCGGGATGCGACGTGTGGCTTACTGCTCCTGATTCTCCTAACCGCAAGACCAAGTATGATCTTGTGACAGTATTGAAAAGTAACGGGATGCTCATTAACATCGACAGTCAGGCACCTAATAAGATCGCTTATGAATGGCTCAAGGATAAAGACTTTACCAGGATCGTTCCTGAGTATACCTATGGAGATTCAAGGATCGATTTCTATATGGAAAGAGATGATGAGAAGTATCTCATGGAAGTCAAAGGATGCACTCTGGAAGTTAACGGTATAGGTTACTTTCCTGATGCTCCGACTACACGCGGAGTCAAGCATATAAGAGAACTCATCAAGGCAAAAAAGGACGGATATCATGCGATCATCTGCTTCGTTATCCAGATGGATAAGGTTAATGAAGTAAGACCGAATATTGCCATGCACGAAGAGTTCGGTATTGCATTAAATGAAGCAAGAAAAGAAGGCGTAGAAGTACTGTTCATTCCTTGCCACGTAACAGAGGATGAAGTAAAATACTCCCGATGATTTTTAAAGGAGAAATGAGAGAACAAAATGATCAATGAAACTAATACTGTAAAAGATCAGTACAGATCTTCTGATAACCTCAGTACGAGGATCTCAATCCACGATAAATATTCTACCAATAAGCAGGGCTTCGGTAACTGGATATTCAGTAATTATAAATATGCAACAGGTTGCTCTATATTGGAACTCGGATGCGGGACGGGAAATATGTGGATCGGAAGAGATGAGATCGTTAATGCGAGCAGTAGAATAGTGCTCTCTGATTTCTCCGAGGGAATGATCGATACAGCTAAGGATAATCTTAAAAGTTATGACAAGATAAAGTATCAGGTAATAGACATTCAGGATATTCCGTATGAGGATGATTCCGTTGATATCGTTATCGGAAATATGATGCTCTATCATGTTCCGGATCTTAATAAGGGACTTAGCGAAGTGCGTCGTGTCTTAAAGCCGGGCGGAACATTTTACTGTGCAACATTTGGTGAGCACGGTATCGTAGAATACCTTTCCAAGGTACTGGGAAAATATGGTGTAACCGATAACACGAATAAGATTTTTACTCTTCAAAACGGCGCAGGATTATTAGGCGGATTCTTCAGTGATGTAGAGAGAAAAGATTATATCGATTCGCTTGCCGTAACTGATGTAAATGACATCGTTGATTATCTTTATTCTTTATCTTCGATGACGGATTTAAATCAGCTTGATCGTGATGAGATCGTCGCTGCTCTCACTTCGCAGATGAAAGACGGTGTCTTAAACATTCCGAAGGAATATGGAATGTTCGTTTGCAGGAAGTAAACTTATCAAATATAAGGTCAGGATGAAATACCATAAAGGCAATAAGTTGCGTTATAGATATCAGGTCAGACGCCTGACTTTACATTGCTTACATCCATAACTGCTTTGCGGTCAGGATCAGGATACACACCGATATTTTTTACACCTTTGATGATCACTACGCCGTCACCCGGCTTAGCATCAAGATACGTATCCTGATTTACTTCATAACTCATGAGCGTCTCATCTTTGTCATCCAGATATATATCGAAAACATACTGATAAGTTGCATTCCTGTTATCTTTTATTGCCTGCATTCTCTGGGAAGTCAGAACGATACCTCTTCGTATTCCCTTGAAAGGTCCAATGATGGTATTAAGAAACTTGAGACTTATGAACGTAAGAAGTCCCGAGCCGGCCAGAGCCAGGATCTCAAATATGATGTTTCCAAGCGGAGCAAATATAAAGCTTACGAATGCACCAAAGCATACGATAAACATCAGAAGCAGTATGATGAGATATCCGATGTTGGATCTTAAGTGTTCCTTTCTGATCTTGCTTAAAAGTTTCTTGTCATCTTCTGTTATCTTATCGAAAACAAGTGATGCTACCGGAACGGATTTTTTCTTATAGTCTGAATAGTGATCGTTCATATATTTTCCTTTCTTTGATCCGAGTTAATACTCGATGTTGACGAACCTGCTGTATCTTGCAAGAGGATATTCGCCGTCATGTGCTTCACCCTTGAAGAATTCCGACATATGACCTGCTCTCGTAACTCTTTCAAGTCCGCATCTGTATATAAGTTCGGAAAGGCTTTCTCGTTTATCCGATTCACAGATAAGACCTGCAGTCTGAAGATATTCCTTGCTGTCTCTTAGGACAGATGCGATGTTATCACTTGGAAGAGGTTTTACGATAACGTTTCCGTACATGTATGACAGTTCAAGTTTGCTGTCTTTCTTTACGGTGATGCTGGTACTTTGACCTCGGATGATCTTGTCATTGTCAGTTGAAGGATCTTCGGATGATATATGCCTGTCTATCCTTTCCGCATATCTTCGAAGTGTAAGTTCAGCTACGCCGCCAAGTTCAGTAACGGGATATTTAAGCGCAGCGTTTTCGAGATAAGATATGAATTCCTCTGCGAAAGCAATCACATCCTCATATTTATCGGTATCTATATATATGACCTGGCAGGAACTGCACAGTAGCTGCTTTGTGAGCATGATGTGCTCGGCCAGAGACTTAAGTTCATTTTCCTTATCCTCGAATCCTGAGATATAAGCAAAGCCGAGTTTGTGTCCCCACTCGATCAGTCTTGTTCCTGGTCTGCTCATCTGCCTTACGGCCTTTACTGCTTCGTCACCGCCCCATACCGATATTCCGTCTGAAAGATCGGCAAGTTTTTGCATCGTGGCAATATCGGAAGATGGAGTGTCGAATACGTAAATATGATCTTTAAGCCTCGGCTCGCGATCGATGAGGATCTTTAGTGCCTTGATCGTAAGTCCGCTGTCGGCCTGCGGCAGTTTAAGGATATTTATGTTTCCTGCAAGAAGTCCTTCCGCTATGCTTACGATCGGAAGAACGTCCATGTTACCCGCAGCGATATGAAAGATAACACCCAAAGGGATCTGCTTGGTCTTTATCCTGTCGCTTCCTTTAAGATCGCTGTAAAGTTCCAAAGCGATCTTATCTTCCAGGAACTTCCTGCTCATCATGTTGCCCATCATGTCCAGATAGTAATCCTTGCCGTCAAGATCTATGGAATCGATGAGGTCGTTAAGCTTGCCTGCTGCCAGATCCTTGCCAAGAGAATCGAAGGCACTTACGACGGTCTCCCTCTCGAGAGGCGCACCTGTAAGCGTGGCTGTCAGTTTGTCCTTAAGACCGTCGAGCACTTTGTTTTGTTCCTTGGTGTCGTAGAGTATGCCGTTTGCAAGTATCATGTCTTGCCTCCTGAATTAAGAAGCTCCGCTGCTCCTGCGGCGCATGTCTTGATATCCTTAAGACCGACCCTTCCGAGTATCTCGAGGTAAGGGGAGGATTGACCGCATCCGCATTCCTTACCGTCGTGAAGGATGCCGAGGTCGTCCGTCATGACACTTAATATAGGAGTAGCCTTGACCATCGGCGACATGAGATTTATAAGTCCCGGTGTTCCGTTAGAAACAGGCTTAAGTGTATGAATGTCTCTTATGAGGATCCTGCTGTAAACAGGAACATGGAAATGGTGATTTGGACAATCACAGTATAATATCGGATGTTCAACAGCTCCGAAGAACTCGACTATGTCCGAGTCCTTAACTCCAAGGACCCTGTTGACCAGGTCATAGAAAACGCTCTTATCCACTTCCTCGGTATAGAACTG
Source organism: uncultured Clostridia bacterium (assembly GCA_947165785.1). Taxonomy (GTDB): domain Bacteria; phylum Bacillota; class Clostridia; order Saccharofermentanales; family Saccharofermentanaceae; genus Saccharofermentans. The sequence goes on from CAMVBS010000016.1 coordinate 21,323, forward strand.
TTTCCAACCGCCGCCCATCATTATCTTCGAGCCTTTTGGAAGCTGAACCTTAAGGCCGCGTTCTTCCATCATCTTGAGAACGAAGAACGTATAGGAGGGAAATCCCATGAACCTTAACGGTGCTTTGCGCTTGGAATACTTAAGGATTGCTTTAATGACTCCCTCAAGGTCCGGCTCGTATTTGCCGTTACGGTATAAGAGCGCGTAAGTTCGGCTCAGGGCAGGAGCAAGAAGGGTAGTTCCGAAGGCGGTCTTGGCGACAGCCGTCTTATTATGTCTGTTCGGCTTATAACCGAAAACGATATAGTTACAAGGCCTTAGGGAAAGAACACCTCGCTTGGGAGTAACCCTTAAGACCATCTTAAGTGCGTTGGTAAGCGCCGAGAACTCAAGACCGATCTTACTGTAGGAGCCGCTCGTACCCGATGAAGTAGGCTTCCAGAGCATCCTTTTCTGCGACATGGCAAAAAGCCTTCGTTTCTTAAATATCAGGGTAGGGATAAACGGAAGATCAGCAAGGTCGTCCATGGTCTTCAAAGAATCGGGATCAAAACCTTCGCCGTCTAAGATCTTCTTATAATCGGCACAATTGTCATACTGGAATCTGCAGTTTTCACGCATCGCTGTAACAAACAGGTCGTCTGTCGGATCAAGGTTATATATATCTTTTATCGAAAACAATTTACTTCGATGATCCATAAAGCCTCCGTGCTTGTTAGCTTTCTATACCGATTATAACAAAGTCAGTGGTATGTGATAAAGAACATCATACATTTCAAATGACAAAATCACCAAAATAAGTCCCCTTATATTTACTTGATTTTATAAAGAGCTTATAGCACAATATATTTTGGTTGGCAGTTAGAAGAAAGAGGATCAGGTGAACAGTATCGACCCTACAGTAATTAAGGAAACGCGTTTTGTAGCAGCATTTGTCTTGATATTAAGCATGCTGATGGAAGCTGTGTTCCTTATTATCGGTAAATGGGACCTGACCGTCCTTTGGGGTAACCTCTTATCTGCCGGTGTATCTATTCTCAACTTCTTCCTCCTCGGACTTACGGTATCGAAGGCCATGAAAAAGGATGAGAAAGATATGAATGCTTATATGAAGATGTCCAAGGCCTACAGATTCTTATTCGTCGCAGCCGTTATCGGTGTAGGTCTTTATTTCAAATGTTTCAACGATATAGCAGTCCTTCTTCCGGTGGTCTTTCCGTTTATCGCGATCGTCATAAGAGGGGCAATAGTCAAGAAGTCCGGTAAGGCGGAAGGCGGTAGCAAAGATGCAGTTTAAAAAGCCGGATGCCAAGTTTAAAGCCGTTGATATACTTCTCCTGTTCCTGACAGCTCTCCCGTTTCTTGCAGCGATCGCGCTTAAGGTGCTCTTTATGCCTGCAGGTGACGGAATGGAGATAACGGGTGCATTTATCTTCTTCACGATCAAACTTCCTGTTATGGATCTTCCCATAAGTGAGGCACAGGTCAATTCCTGGGCTGTAGTCGTATCCGTGCTTTTCCTGTGTCTTTACCTTACACACGGCATAAGGGCAAGGGTTACGACAAAAAGACAGATCCTTGCCGAATGGGCTGTAGAGAAACTCGATAACCTTGTCAAGGAGAATATGGGCGATTTCTTCATGGGATTTGCACCTTTTGTATGTGCGATCCTTATGTTGTCGGCTCTGTCGAGTCTTTCAAGCCTTTTGGGACTTTTTGCTCCTACGTCGGATCTTAACATCGCTGCAGGCTGGGCACTTCTCGTGTTCTTCCTCATTACTTACTACAAACTCAAGGGCGGACCGCTCTACTACATAAAGGGCTTTTTCGAGCCGCTTCCTGTTATGCTTCCAATGAACATCCTGGGCGAGGTCGCAACGCCTGTTGCGATGACCTTGAGGCATTACGGTAATATCCTTTCGGGTTCCGTAATCTCGATCCTTCTTGCAGGAGCACTTCAGGCACTTACCAAGATGGTCCTCGGCAAACTTCCGGGATTCTTCGGTGAATTCCCGTTCTTCCAGATCGGTATCCCTGCGGTACTGTCTGTCTACTTTGACTTATTCAGCGGCTGTCTGCAGGCATTTATCTTTGTCATGCTGACGATGCTCTTTGTAAGTACCTCGTTCCCGGCTGATGAGTATTGGAAACGAATGAATAAAAAAGCTAAAAAACAAAAACTTTCATAATGGAGGTAAAAAAATTATGGAACTCGCAATAGGAATAATGCTTTGCGGATGTGCACTCGGTGCAGGTATCGCGATCGGTATCGGCGCTTTGGGTCCTGGTCTCGGAGAAGGTTCTGCCGTTGCTAAGGCTTGTGAGGCTATCGGAAGACAGCCTGAGAGCAAGAGTGATGTAACAAGTACCCTCATCCTTGGTTGTGCCCTTGCAGAGACAACAGGTCTTTATGCATTGATCATCGCACTCCTTCTTATCCTTTTGGCACCTGGCAGATTCGTAGATCTTTTGGTTAACGCAGTTAAATAAGAGGCTTAAAAATGCAGACACTTGATATTATTTCAGTCAATATATGGCAGATAATCATATCTTTGTGCAATCTCGTAATACTGTTCTTTATCGTTAAGAAGTTTCTCTATAAGCCGGTCAAGAACCTGATCGCAGAACGAGAAGCAGCTACGCAGAAGATCTACGATGAGGCTAATGAGGCAAGACTTGCTGCACAGAAAGATCAGGCGGAGTGGTCCGCTAAGCTTTCGGGTGCTCAGCAGGAAGCCGATGCCATCATTAAGAATGCCATGGCCAAGGCAGACCGCAGGGGCGACACGATCATCAAGAACGCCCAGGAGCGTGCCGACGGAATCATAAGGCAGGCCAAGGTTGATGCCGAGCTTGAGCAGAAGAAGGCTGAGGACGGGATCAAGCGTGAGATCATCGATCTTTCCGCTGTTCTCACCAAGAAGATGCTCAAAAGAGAGATCAACGAAGAAGACCATAAAGAACTTATTGATGATTTCTTACTTGATATTGGTGAGATGTTATGAACGAGACCGGAAGAGAATATGCATCTGCTCTGTTTGAGATAGCGCTTCAGGACGACATCCGTAATGAAGTGTACGACTCTCTTGCGCTTGTAAAGAAAGTATTTAAGATGGAACCAAGATACATCGATCTTTTGATGTCGCCGGCTATCCCTTCATCCGAGAGGAAAGAAGTTTTGGCGAGTTGCTTCAAGGGACAGGTTGTTGAACCGGTAATGGGACTTCTTACGGTACTTACTCTTAACGGGCACATCAGATACATCTTTGATGTTATCGAGGCTTACATAGTCTTCTACAGAGAGAGTACGAAAAAATCCGATGCATATGTCACGAGTGCGGTCGAATTAAGTGATGAACAGAAAGCCAAGCTCAGGGATACTCTCATAAGAAAAACAGGAAACAAGGTCTACATGCACTATAAGATCAACCCGAAATTATTGGGCGGACTTATCGTGGAAGTGGACGGAGTCAGATATGACGGAAGCTTGAAGCACCGTCTAAAAGAAATCAAGGAAGTAATGGAACAATGATCCAAAGTGCTGACGTAATTAGTAACATAATAAAAGAACAGATTAGGAACTATGAGTCCGGCGTCGAGATGAGCGAGACCGGTACCGTTGTCGTTGTAGGTGACGGTATCGCAAGTGTATACGGTCTTCGTGAATGTATGGCAAGTGAGCTCCTGGAGTTCGACGACGGAAGTATCGGAATGGCTCAGAATCTTGAAGATGAGACAGTTTCCGTTGCTATCCTTTCAGATACCAACGATATCCGTGAAGGAACGATGGTAAGAAGGACAGGTAAGGTATTGTCAGTCCCGGTAGGCGAAGCCTTCCTGGGACGTGTAGTCGATGCACTCGGTAAACCGATCGACGGTAAGGGACCTGTTGCTGCATCAGGCACAAGGCCTATCGAGTCAGAAGCTCCGGGAATCCTTGAAAGACAGAGTGTCTCGGTTCCTATGCAGACAGGTATCAAGGCTATCGACAGTATGATCCCGATCGGAAGAGGTCAGCGTGAGCTCCTGATCGGTGACAGACAGACAGGTAAGACGGAGATCGCCGTTGATACCATCATCAATCAGAAAAACAGTGACGTAATATGTATCTACGTTGCTATCGGACAGAAAAATACTTCCGTTGTTCAGCTTGCTCAGGAACTTTACCGTGCTGGCGCGATGGAATATACGATAATCGTCTCGGCTTCGGCATCCGAGAGCGCACCGCTTCAGTATGTTGCGCCTTATGCAGGTTGTGCGATGGCTGAGTATTTCAGAGAAAAGGGCAAGGATGTCCTTATCATCTATGATGACCTAAGTAAGCATGCCGTTGCTTACAGAGCGATGTCACTTCTCATAAGGAGACCTCCGGGACGTGAGGCTTATCCGGGTGACGTTTTCTATCTGCATTCAAGACTTCTTGAAAGAGCAGCATGCGTTGCTCCTGAGTATGGCGGAGGATCCATTACGGCTCTTCCTATCATCGAGACACAGGCAGGTGACGTATCGGCTTATATCCCGACTAACGTTATCTCCATTACGGACGGTCAGATCTTCCTTGAGACTGAACTTTTCCATGCGGGTATCATGCCTGCCATCAACCCTGGTATCTCGGTAAGCCGTGTAGGCGGTGCCGCACAGCTCAAGGGCATGAAGAAAGTATCCGGTCAGTTGAAGCTTTTGTATTCTCAGTACAGAGAGCTTCAGTATTTTGCTCAGTTCGGTTCTGACCTCGACGCAGATACCAAGGCAAGACTTGCCCTCGGTGAGAGGATCGTTGAAGTATTGAAGCAGAAGAGAAATTCGCCTGTTTCAATGGGCTGTCAGGTAGCCATAGTCTATGCCGTTATCAACGGTTATCTTGACAGGATCCCGGTATCGAAGGTTGCCGAGTATGAGGCTTTGCTTTTCGAGCATATGGAGCAAAATCACGCTGACTTCATCGAGAGGATCGAGCAGAACTTTTTCGAGAAAGAAGATATCGAGACGCTTAAGACGGCTCTGAAAGAGATGGAAGGAAAGATCTAAGTGGGAGCAGACATAAAGGCCTTAAAAAATCGAATAAAGAGTGTCGATTCATCGCTTCATCTTACGAAGGCGATGGGCTTGGTCGCGTCCTCTAAGATCCGCCGTGCAAACGACGAGATGAAAAGGAGCAAGCAGTACTTCAAGGCTGTAAATGCCGTGATGGACGAACTTCGCGTCAATTCCGAATGTGTAAAGAGTCCTTATCTGGCAGCTCGCGATACGGGAAGGACAAGACTTATCGTTATCGCAGGTGACAGAGGAATGGCAGGCGGATATAACGCCAACGTCATTAAGCTTTACAAGGAATATCCGGATGCCGAGATCATTCCGCTGGGAAAGAGGATCTGTGACAGGACCGAATCAGAGTTCGTGTCATCCGAGACTTATACCTACGAGCAGGCAAGAAAACTTGCATCTGAGCTTTGCGACGATTTCAAGAACGGCAAATACGATAAGCTCGGGATCATCTGTACAAAGTATGTATCCATGATGGTCCAGGAGGCGCAGATCGTATGGGTCCTTCCTCTGTCGAAGGAAGGCGGCAAGACCACAAAGAGCATGATATTCGAGCCTGATGCACCTTCCGTTCTCGAAAACGCGGTCCCTGAATATGTCACGGCCCGCATTATCGCAGCCGTAAGGGAGAGCTTCGCATCTGAAGTGGCAGCACGAAGAATGGCGATGGATTCGGCAGAGAAGAACGCAAAGCAGATGATAGAGGATCTCGAACTTGCATATAACAGTGCAAGACAGAGCATCATTACACAGGAAATAACCGAGATTGTTGCCGGAAGCGGCAAACGAAGGAGACGTTGATATGAAAGAAAAAAGAGTTGGTAAGGTCGCGCAGGTCATGGGACCTGTCGTTGACGTAAGATTCGAGGAGGGAAACCTTCCTGCCATCGACAACGCGCTCGTCATAAAGAAAGGCGATAAGACATTGACTGTCGAAGTTGCTCAGCATATCGGTGACAGCACGGCAAGATGCATTGCCATGTCATCCACCGACGGACTTAAAAGAGGCGTTGAGGCAGTCGACACCAGAAAGCCGATATCCGTTCCGGTCGGTAAGGAGACATTGGGAAGGATCTTTAACGTTCTCGGCGATACCGTTGATTTCGGTGACCCGCTGAACGAAGTCGAGAGATGGAATATCCATCGTCAGGCACCAAGCTATGATGAACTTTCCACATCTACCGAAGTCCTCGAGACAGGTATCAAGGTCATCGATCTTCTCTGTCCTTATTCGAAGGGCGGTAAGATCGGTCTGTTCGGAGGCGCAGGCGTAGGTAAGACAGTCCTTATCATGGAGCTTATCAATAACGTTGCAAAAGAGCACGGCGGTATCTCTGTATTCACCGGTGTAGGTGAGCGTACGAGAGAAGGTAATGACCTCTATAACGAGATGAAGCAGTCAGGCGTTCTCGGAAATACGGCCCTCGTGTACGGTCAGATGAATGAGCCGCCGGGAGCAAGAATGAGAGTTGCGCTTTCGGGACTTACCATGGCTGAGTATTTCAGAGATACGGAAGGTCAGGACGTGCTCCTGTTTATCGATAACATCTTCAGATTTACACAGGCCGGTTCCGAGGTATCAGCTCTTCTCGGACGTATGCCGTCTGCCGTAGGTTATCAGCCTACGCTCGCAACAGAGATGGGTGCACTCCAGGAGAGGATCACATCTACAAAGAAGGGATCCATCACATCCATCCAGGCTGTTTACGTTCCTGCAGATGACCTTACGGACCCTGCTCCTGCTACTACGTTTGCTCACCTTGACGCAACAACGGTACTCTCACGAAGCATCGCTTCTCAGGGTATCTATCCTGCAGTAGATCCGCTCGAATCCACGAGCCGTATCCTGTCGCCGGATGTCCTGGGTGAGGAACACTACTTCGTGGCAAAAGAGATCCAGAGGATCCTTCAAAGATATAACGAACTTATGGATATCATCGCCATCATGGGTATGGATGAGCTTTCCGATGAGGATAAGGTCCTCGTAGGACGTGCAAGAAAGATCCAGAGATTCCTGTCCCAGCCGTTCCACGTATCCGAGAAGTTTACTGGTATCCCGGGTACATATGTACCGCTCAAGGAAACGATCAGAGGATTTAAGGAGATCATCGAAGGTAAGCATGATGACATCCCTGAGTCTGCATTCCTCTTTGTTGGTACGATCGATGAAGCTGTTGCAAAGGCTAAGGAGCAAGAATGAAGACTTATAAGCTTACAGTTTCGACTCCTGACGGAAATGTCTTCAGCGGTGAGGTAATAAGGCTCATCGTAAGAGGTATTGAAGGTGACCTCGCAGTCCTCGCGGGTCATATTCCGTTCGCGACCGTTGTCAAAGAAGGTAACTACAGCATCGAGCATGAAGACGGAAGCATCAGGAAAGGAAAGATCGGAGGCGGACTTTTGAATGTCGCTTCCGAAGGCACGACACTTCTTGCAGGCTATATCGAGTGGGATAAAAAAGAATAAACATATCAGTTTTATAAGCTGATCAGTAACGTCGCTTTTTCGAGAAGGAAAGGCGGCGTTTTCTATATCAAATATTTTAAATTGAAGTGAAGGGAAAATAAGGTTATCCTAAGGTTAGGGTGTAATAAAGACGCCAAGTTTACTTGTGGAGGAGGAAATTCGAAGATGGGATTCTTTGAAAAGGCGTTCCAGCTTAAAAAGAACGGAACGACCGTAAGAACAGAGATACTTGCGGGCCTGACGACTTTCATGACGATGGCCTACATTATCGCTTTAAACCCAAACCTTTTGACTAATTTCGGAGGCGAAGGCCAGGACCTCTGGAATGGAGTATTTCTTGCTACCTGCATAGCATCAGCTATCGGTACGATCGTTATGGGATTACTTGCCAACAAACCTTTTGTAATGGCTCCGGGCATGGGTCTTAACTCATTTTTTGCCGTGGTAGTTGCCAACATCGTTGCGATCACGGGAATGACATATTTACAATCATTCAGGTCAGCTCTTGTCATTATCTTTGTCGAGGGTGTCCTCTTCCTGATATTGTCTGTCCTCAACATCCGTGAGAAGATCGTCGAGGCTATCCCTCTCGGTGTAAGGCTCGGCATCGGTCCTGCGATCGGTCTCATGCTCATGAACATCGGATTCGGTTCAAATGCAGGCGTTTTCAACTTCGAGATCAGAAACGACGCTTTCTATGCCATGAGAGATTTCTTCGGTTCGCTTACTGCAAAGTCCGCTGAAGAGTCCATGGGTTCTTCATACGGCCTTATGGTACTTACCGTAGTTACGATGCTCATCGGTTTATTCGTTATCGTAATGCTCGATCACTTTAAGGTAAAAGGATCTGTCCTTTGCGGAATGGTCGCAGGTTCCATAGTCTACTGGGCAGGTGAGGCCATCTTCCTTCATACCAATCCTTTTGCAGGTCTTAAGGATGCATCTTTTGTTCCTCCGTTCAAGGATATGGCAACAACGACTCTCTTTAAGCTCGACTTTAAGAGCTTTACCGAGATCGGCTGGTTTACTGTTATTACTTTGGTCATCACTTTCTGCATCATCGATATGTTCGATACCATTGGTACTCTTGTCGGAACTGCTTCCAGAGCAAATATGCTGGACGATAAGGGAAGCATGCCTAAGATGAAGCAGGCATTGATCTCCGATGCCGTAGGTACGCTTACCGGTTCTCTTACGGGTACTTCAACGGTTACGACATTTGTTGAGTCTGCTTCGGGCGTCGAGGCAGGCGGACGTACGGGACTTACTGCCATCGTTGCAGCGGTCATGTTCCTTCTTTGCATGTTCATCGCTCCTGTCGCAGCTATCATCCCTGCAGCAGCTACTTCTTCTGCGCTTATCTATGTCGGCGTACTTATGCTCAGCAACTTAAAGAAGATAAACTTCGATGATATCTCACAGATGCTCCCTGTTGCGGTAATGCTCCTTGCAATGCCTATTTCAGGATCCATCGGTCACGGCATCGGTCTTGCACTTATCTGCTATACGGTGATCAAGCTACTTACAGGTAAGGCTAAGGAAGTTTCCGTTCTTACATATATCCTTTCAGTGATCTTTATCGTTAAGTTCTTCATACCGCTCTAAGGATATTTATCGTGGTATTTGTACCGTCTCGCATGTTAAGTTTCATGCGGGACGGTATTTTTTTTGCTTTTTTCTCGAAAAAATTTTCAGACGAAAAACGCTGCGGTGCAGGCACTTCGAAGTTTTGCTCAACTTTTTCGAAAAAATTTTTCAAAAAAGATGAAACCTCCGCCATGTGGTTGGTGATATTAGTAGTGAAAGCGTTAAGCAAGGAGGAATTACAAGAAACAGAAAATAGCGATAGACGTCCTTAAGGAAAAGGGTATATACATAAAAGTTGTCTGTAAGGAATAAGGATAGAAGTAAGGGATAAATAAAGAACAAGGAATAAGGAAATGGAATAAGGGACAGCTGCACAAAGGACGTTTAAGTAGATCAACATAAAGCCGCAACCGTGTTTTGTCCGGAATAAGGGATAAGGATAAAGGGAATAAGGACAGTTAAGGGATAAGACACAAAAGCAGATGCCTGTACATGGTAAGAAGACGGATAGATATAGAAGTCGGATCAAAACCGGGGCGGCAGACGTTGATCAGATCATTTGACCAAATCACTCAGTTTCTTCCCATAAAAGAAAGCGTGTACCATATCGTCAAACTCCTTCCACATCGGAAGTGTTTGGCAGACACGCTTTCTTTCACATTTATAGGATCTGTCTGCAAGGCAGGCTACGGGAGACAATGAGCCTTCCATAAGTTCAATGATCTCACCGACGCTGTACTTCTCAGGTTTACGGACAAGCTTATAACCGCCGCCCTTACCGCTGGCGCCGACGATGAGCTTGCCTTTGACAAGTTCCTTAACGATTATCTCGAGATATTTTTTGGATATATCCTGTCTCTCGGCGATGTCCTTGAGCGGGATAAACTCGTCTGTGTCCTGTTCTGCAAGATCGATCATTACGCGAAGTGCGTATCTGCCTTTTGTCGAGATCATATTCTTATTCCTGTCCTTTTTGTTTGTTTCGCCTATTATAACGTAAGGTAAATAGGTAATTCAATAAGGGACTTCAAAGAATCTGCTCCCGATAGATAAAAACTATCATCAATGTTCGTCGCTTGGAACAAAGATGAAGCAAAGAAGTGTAGATACGACTACGAGGACGCAAAAGATGATAGCAAGGATGGCACCGGTACTCGGAACCACTCTGATCGTTCTTGCAAGATCATCCATCATCTGTCCGTACTCTTTGCCGAGCATCAATCCGACAGCTTTGGATGACGCGACCAAAGAATCCTGCATGAAGTAAACCATATAAGTCATCCAGAAAAGCTGTACTCCCTGAACAAGTCCCAATGCGGTGATAACTGCTCTCTTGTATTTAAAAAGGCAGAAGAGAGCGGCAATGATGCCGATTATCAGGATCGGCCAGAATCTGTAATAGTTTGATGCGGAAACGGACTGATTGATAAGCTGCAGATTATCGGCATTAAAAACCATTCCTTCCATCCTCACCGACACATGGCTGTAATCGATCACGAAGTATGTCGGAAAGATGCATATGCCCGACAGGACCATCGCTGCCATGTAAAAAAACTGGATAACCCTTTGATATGTCCTCATTTCAATTCCCCCCCAATATAAACACAGAATGATAAAGATATTATATAAAAAAATAAACGATCTATCTTGCTCGTAAACAAAAATAGCCTGATCATCCCGCCACAAAAAACAAAATACGAATTTTCAATTTACCTATTGACATAGTAGGCGAATAGAGTTATCATCACATTGTTCAAACGAACCATACCAAATCGAAAGGAGCGTAACAGGATGTATAAGACAGTATCCATGATGTGTTGTCGAATGCTTAACTCCCGGGCAAATATGTGGCCGGAGCGATGTTGCGCTCTTGATCTGTAAGATAACCGTAAAGACAGATTTACCACTTGCCCGGGAGAGAAGATCGCCCGGTTTTTTATTGCTTAAAACAAAATACTAAGATTCAAAGGAGACAAAAACAATGAGCAATTATAGATTCGAAACACTTCAACTTCACGTAGGACAGGAGCAGGCTGATTCAGCAACAGACTCAAGAGCAGTCCCGATCTACCAGACAACATCATATGTATTCCACGACAGTGATGACGCAGCAAAGAGATTTAGCCTCGAGACAGTGGCAAACGTATACGGAAGACTTACAAACCCGACTGAGGATGTCCTCGAGAAGAGACTTGCAGCACTCGAAGGCGGTAGCGCAGCACTCGCAGTTGCATCCGGTGCAGCAGCGATCGCTTACACGATCCAGGCTCTCGCCGCAAACGGTGGTCACATCGTATCACAGAGCAGCGTTTACGGAGGAAGCTTCAACCTTCTTAACAATACACTTCCTCAGTACGGTATCGAGACAACATTCGTAAATATCCACGATCTCGACGAAGTAAAGGCAGCGATCAAGCCTAACACAAGAGCTATCTACGCTGAGACACTCGGAAATCCAAACAGTGATATCCCGGATCTCGAGGCTCTCGCTAAGATCGCTCACGAGCACAAGATACCGCTCGTAGTAGATAACACATTCGGTACACCATACCTCATCAGACCTATCGAGCACGGTGCAGATATCGTTGTCCATTCCGCTACAAAGTTCATCGGCGGTCACGGTACTACACTCGGCGGTATCATCGTTGAGTCAGGTAAGTTCGACTTCAAGGCAAGCGGTTTCTACGGCAATATCACTGAGCCGAACCCAAGCTATCACGGTATCTCATTCTTCGATGCAGTAGGTCCTGCAGCATTCGTAACATATATCAGAACGATCCTTCTGAGAGATACGGGAGCAGCTATCTCCCCATTTAATGCATTCCTTCTCCTCCAGGGAATCGAGACACTTTCCCTCCGTGTAGAAAGACATGCAGAGAATACGGCTAAGGTCCTTGATTACCTTACAAAGCACCCGCAGGTCGAGAAGGTAAATCACCCGGCTTTGCCTGATCATCCGGATCACGAGCTCTACAAGAAGTATTTCCCTAACGGCGGCGGATCTATCTTCACATTCGACATCAAGGGCGGAAGAGAAGAAGCTTGGAAGTTCATTGATTCCCTGAAGATCTTCTCACTTCTCGCAAACGTTGCAGACGTTAAGAGCCTTGTTATCCACCCTGAGACGACAACTCACTCCCAGGTACCTGCAGATGAGCTCAAGGCTCTCGGTATCGGACCTAACACGATCAGACTTTCCATCGGTACAGAGCATATCGATGATATCATCGCTGATCTCGAGAACGGATTTAATGCAGCTAAATAATCAAATTTTGTGCCATAGATTATGTGAATGACCCTCCCGGGTTTAAGCGCCACCGCCTGTGATATGACGGTGGCGTCCGCATTTTGTATCGGTTTATGTTATAATCTAACTCGTGTTTTCGAGAATATTCTCGAAAAAGTGAAACCTTGACGGTCCTAATGTTGATATTAGAAGTAAAGGGCCGTTAGTTGAAGGAGGCTAAGGTCTTTTGTGATCGATGACGCAGCAATTGTCGATTTGTATCTTGATAGGGACGAGAGTGCCATAACCCATACTTCCGAGAAGTACGGGAGAGCATTGCGTCACCTCGCGAACAATATCCTCAACGACGAAGAGACGTCGATGGAGTGCGAGAATGACACATATCTTAAGACATGGAACTCCATTCCTCCTCATGAGCCGAGAACGTATTTCTTTCCGTTTCTCGGTAAGATCGTAAGAGCGGTTGCCATCAACCGACTTAAGGGAAATGTCGCACAAAAGAGAAGCGCGGTGGTCTTGGAACTTACTACGGAACTTGAGAATGTCGTCTGTTCTCCTGATAATGTTCAGGATGAGATCGACGGACAGCTCTTGAGTAAACTCGTAAGTGATTTTCTGAGAGGAGTGTCGCAGGAGAAAAGACAGGTTTTTGTCAGGAGATACTGGCATATGCAATCCCTGACTGAGATCTCTTCGGCACTGGGTATCAGTGAAGGCAAGATCAAGAGTATCCTTTTCAGGATGCGCGGAAGCCTCAAGGAATACCTGGATAAGGAGGGTTTTCACGTTTGAACGGGATAGATTTTTTGGAAAAGATAAATGATATAGATGACGATCTTCTTACGCTTGAGACACCGGCGGTAAAGACAAACCTTCGCAGAAGGACTTTGATCATATCGCTTGCATCTGCAGCAGCGGTGTTCCTCATAATCGGAGGTCTGCTCTTTGTACCGAATTTCCTGAATGAGAAGAGCAGCAGTACCGTCAAGACAAAGAAGAGCGCTGATGAAATAGTAGCTGAAGGAACCTTGGCGGAAGACTCAGAATACAAAGACTCCTCTTCGGAAATTGAAAAGGCATATGAAGATCCGGAAGATAATGCAGAATTAGAAAATGCTGTTGACTCTGACGCTGAAGCAATGGAAGAGAGTGATGATGATTCTGATGCGAATCTGAGTAAGGATTATGTTGCTTCATATTCTCAGGGAGACACAAATATACTTGATTCAAATGTTAAGTATTACGGATCCGCTAATCAGTTCACCGACGAGGATGTAACTGATTTTATGCAGGACAATTATAGTCTCATCAAGATGACGCTCATGGAAGACGGAGTTGACGTAAGTGACCTGAAGATCTCTGATAACGGCTACGTACAATTGGTAGTCTCTGACATGAATGAGGTCTCTGTCTTCCTTAACAGCAGGACATACATTGCTTCAAGTGACGGTAAGTTCGTTGCATTCATCAAGGTTACATCTGACTCGGAAAATGGCTTTGAACTTGAGGTAGAGGATAAGAATTCATGGGTCAAGACGTCAGGTGACTTTTTCGAGAAGCATGATGGAGAGAAACTTGTATACGTCTGCCTTGGTGATGAAGAAGTGTTCTTTGCGGAAAACGAGGCTTTCTGTTCTTCTACGAAGGGTATCGGAAAGCTGTATGATGATAAATTCGGATACTACGAACAGTTCGCTACTGAATACAATACGATCATGATAGAACTTGGAAGTTAAATGATCCTGTCGTTATAAGGTGATCACAGATAAGTTACTGATCACCTTTTAATGACTGTGTCTTAGGATCGTCACCGTAAGTTATTCCTGCACCGGAGTTCGGATGGAATGCTGAATAGCCGACATCGATAAGGAAAAGGACCAAAAGTACTGCGCACAAGATCTTCTTGGGGCGCAGTTTTATCTTTCTGTAAAGATTATCGAGGAGCGGTGCAAAAAGGTATGTAAATGCAACACCTGCAAGTCCGAATACAAACAGACCCTCGAGGCAGACACGGCCGTGGATATTAAGGAAGAATCCCGTGTAATCCCACCACTTTGTGTGAAATAAAGTCTCGAGCATCCAGGCTGCGAAATACTCGAGGATTCCGCATGCGACAAATGTGCCGAGGAACATTATGAACGGACGTTTTCTTAAAGGCTTGAGGCAGACGATGATTATAAGTCCTCCGAATCCGTAGATCGGAAGCCATGGTCCGAACAGCGTGCCTCTGTTAACGAAGCGACCGTTATTTATGAGACTGTAGAATACTTCCCAAAGCCAGCCCACATGAGAGAATGTGAAGAAGAACATAACGATGGTCCAGAAAGAGTATTTTCTTTCATAGTCGATCTTGATCCATTTACGCTTCTCGAGAGGCTTGATCTTATATGCATATTCCGGATACTCTCCGTATACGAGCTTATCTTCAAGGAGCATCTCATCGTTAAGAAGAGCGATGTCATCGACGACGGATGATTTCTTGTCGCGAAGGTCCATGTAGATCTCCGTGTACGCGCAGTCCTTGAGAGGATCGAGAAGGAATACGGAAAGAAGATTGAACGTGAACGTTGAAAAGAAGTAACCTGTACCGTAGATAAGATCGATAAGAAAGATCCTTTTCTTGTCGCCTTTCATCATCTGCTTACTGATCCTGAAGGCTTCCTTCCACTTGATCTCAGGATTCTCGGCAAGGACGTATGGGATCATCGCATATTCATAGGACTTGATGATACCGCCGATGATGGTGAAGTTCCAGAGAAACTGGAATATGTATTTGATGAACATTACCTTGGCAACGTTTAATGTCTTACCGCATTTATAAACGTAAAGGAGTTTGTCTATTCCCGTATCCTTAAATCTCCTGTGTTCCAGGAAATATCTGCAACGGCCGACGGTGATGATGTTCTTAACGAAGATGTTCAGGAGAAGAAGTATAACTGCGAATACAAAGATAACGATGGAAGCAGCGATCCTGTCCTGAAATATGAGAGTGTTCAATCCGTTAAGGACTCCGAATCCGAATGATCCGGATGTTGATATGGAGTTAACGAATACAGAAAGGACACCGTTGGTATATTTCTTTGCAAGGGAATCGGAGTCCGTCGTGATCTTGACTATATCCTGAGAATCGGCAAAGTCTTGCATGAAATCATAGTTGGATTTACCGGTCATCTTCTCCAGGACTTCGTATTGTTTTCTGGTAGTAATATTTGAATCCGTGTTTCCGATCTTGGCAACTCCAGTGTTAAGAGAATAACCTCCGACGATGATACCTGCAAGGAAGACGATGAGTACGTTCACAAAGTATCTGCTCTTAAGGCTCTTCCATGCTTCCTTGAGGACTTTCTTGATATCCAGCATATGTAAAACTCCCGTAGTTCATAACGATTCGATCATAATGATGTGCTTATTATAATATTTAATCTGCTTTAATCAAATTCGTCGCAAAAAAAAGTCGTCTCCAAAGAGACGACCGATGTTTTGGGGCGGGGAGGGTTAAGTCCCCATTGCTTGGGCGCAAATATCACCTGCTACTGATTCCGTAGCAGTGTTGTGGCTCCCCAGTTTATCGCCTGCTGATTTTGCAAGATTGACATATTTGCCTGCACCAATGAGGGCGACTGCTGCCAGGACAACTATGATGGCGATTACGAGAACCATCTCAACCAATGTGAATCCTTTCTTTTGATTTAATACCTTTTTCATTGAAGCCTCCAAACAAACAACAAATGTGAACAAAACTTCGCAGAAAGTTCACAATCTTTCTGCATGTGTAGATTTTATCACTTGAAATGTGAACAAAAAAGCGAGAATTTTGTCCAAAATATGAAAATTAATATCACAATTTTATGAAATCGTCCGTTTTTTGACTTTTTCGAGAGAAAAAAGAAGACAAAATAAATGCGCCCCGCTTGGGAGCGCATCTATCAAAAGACAACGTTTCCGGCATTATTATCCTACTTGTGCTTCGATATCGACTGCGATCGATGTTGTTGCATCCATGTGGCTCTTAAGATCTGACTGCGCGGTCTTTGCATATGTAAGATATTTACCGACACCCATGATCATAACAGCTGCCAAGATAACGATGATGGCAATAACTAGAACCATCTCTACCAGCGTGAAGCCTTTTCTGGATTTGATTATTCGTCTCATAAGTTCCCCCTCAAAACAAACACTCTTTAAATGAAAACCAGCCCCTTAAGTTATCACTTTTTGGATATGTTTTTATTGTATGATTACTTTATGAACAACGTGTTAATAAACTTGTCACAATTATGAATTTTTATATAATAATCCTATGAGTAAGATTTTGATCGCAGAAGATGATAAAGAGATAAACAGACTGATGGGGGAATTCCTCTCCGAACAGGGTTATACATGCGTATCCGTTAACAACGGACTTGATGCGGTAAGAGCTGTGAGGACCGAATCTCCTGACATGATGCTTCTCGATCTGATGCTTCCGTTAAAGAGCGGAGATTCCGTTTTAAATGAGATACGTACATTTACGCAGATGCCTGTAATAGTCGTCTCTGCAAAGGACACTGTACAAAATAAGATAGAACTTATGAGACTCGGGGCAGATGACTATATTACAAAGCCATTTGATCTTGATGAACTGCTCGTTCGTATCGAGGCAGTGTTAAGAAGATGCAGGATCGAAGAAAAGGAAGAGGAGAAGTTTCTTACTTTTAAAAATATTACCATTGATACGGTGAGCAAGAAGATCACGGTAAACGGCAAGGAGATCATATTGTCCTCGAAGGAATACGGTATACTCGAAGTCCTCCTTCAAAATCAGGATAAGCTTTTTTCCAAGGCCAATCTTTATGAGAGCGTTTGGAATGAGAAATATATGAACGACGATAATATCATGAAAGTACACATGAGTAATATCAGATCCAGATTAAAGGAAGCTGATCCGGATACTGAATACATCGAGACAGTATGGGGTATGGGCTATAGGCTCAAGAAGTGATTTAACCTTTATTTAACTATTTCCTTAACCAACCGTTAACCATGATCGCTTACTCTTTTATCAAATGATGAAAGGAGCGGGGTTAATGACAACGACGATAATCAAGTTAAATAACCTTACCAAGAGATACGGCAAGGCAACTGTAGTAGATAATTTCAACCTCGAAGTGGAACAGGGAAGCATCTGTGGTCTTATCGGACCTAACGGTGCAGGTAAGACGACCATCATGAAGATGATGGCGGGACTTACGAATACCAGCGGCGGTACGATGGAGTTCTTCGGACAGAAGGGTAACGGGATCACGAGTTCGAGGATGAGCTTCATGATCGAAAATCCGATGATGGATATCAACATGACGGCACGCCAGAATATGGATTACATAAGGATCCTCAAGGGTATAGCTGATCCGAAGAAAACGGAGGAACTTTTGAAGTTTGTCGGCCTTTCCGATGTCATAGATAAAAAGGCCAAGACTTTCTCGCTTGGTATGAGACAAAGGCTTGGCATTGCGATGGCGCTTCTTTCGGATCCTGAGATCCTGGTACTTGATGAGCCGGTCAACGGACTTGATCCTGAAGGAATGGTAGACGTCAGATTGATGCTCAAGAAACTCTCCGATGAAAGAAATGTAACCATCCTCATTTCAAGTCATCTTCTCTCTGAACTTTCCGAACTTTGTACCGAGTATGCGATCATAAACGGAGGCCGTCTCGTAGAGAAGATCTCGGCCGAAGAACTGTTGGTCAAATGTGAGAATCATATCGCGATAAGAACGGATAATATCAACAGGACTGTCGCTTTATTGGAGGAAAAACTTCACATCAAGAACTACAAGGTTTACAGAGATGAGGAACTGCATATCTTCGAGCAGCTTGATGATATCGCCCTCGTATCGAAAACGATAACCGATGCAGGATTTACGATCCTGAAGTTCGTATGCGAAGGTGCAAGTCTCGAAGAATACTATCTGTCGAAAGTAGGTGGCAACAATGTATAATCTGATCAAAGCTGAGCTCTATAGACTCAGGCATTCGGGTCTGTATGCGTTTTTCATGTTCGTGACAGCGATTGCCATGGCGGCATTACTTCCGATAATGATGAACCCTAAGGAATATATAAAAGCAGATCTTGCGTCAAGTGTCTTTACTTTTTCTCAGGTCCTGTTTGCCATGATCGTCCTTTGTACTACTACGGTCCTCGGAGTATATGTCGGAACGCTTTATAACAACAGGATGGCTAACTATGAGGTAATGAACGGTTATCCGACTTTTAAGATCATTACTTCCAAGAGCCTTTCACTTGGTTTCATACATGCATTGATCACTTATATTCCTATGATGGCTGTGCTCCTTATCCCGGCTTTAAAGAACGGAAACGGATTGATAGAAGAACCGGTTAAGATGTTCATCCTTCTTTTTGTTATCATCCTTCACTGTTCGATCGTAACGGTTCTTTATTCCATGTTCTTCAAGAATCTCGTTTTCGCTTCTCTCCTCGGATATGTCAGATTCGGTATCCTTGACATGGTGCCTACCGTTATCATCGTAGAAGAGTTCCCGAAGCTTGCGGAAAAGGAAGCATTAAATATCAGTATCTCCCAGCAGTGCATGAGTCTTGTAAGGGAGACCTACGATCAAAGATTTATTCTCTGGGTAGTTCTTTCCATGATAGTCGAGAGTGCAATCTTGTTTGGTCTGGTATATTATAGTTATACAAGAAAGAAGTTCAGATGATCATAAAATGATTTAAAGGAGGACGGTTGAATGGATAAGCTCTTTATCATCATTTCAGCCGTCCTTTTATTATGCGCGATATATCTTCTGGTGCGATTTTTAAGATTAAAAAGACAGCTTCGCTCCTTCTCGAAAACAATAAAGAGCAGAACAGATAATGACAGCAGGGAACCGCTTAAAGTAGGTGACTTTGATAAGGACATCATGGAACTTGCAGTCGAGATCAATCGTCAGTTTGATAAGCAGAATAAACAGCTGAATGAAGCCTCTCATGATAAGGAAAAGATGCAGTGTATCGTATCGGGTATCTCGCATGATTTCAGAACACCTCTTACTTCATCTCTGGGCTATCTTCAGATGCTCGAGAAAAGCGGCGAGATAAGATCCGAATCAGGAAGGGAACACTTAAGGATCGCTACCGAGAAAAATCGCTACCTCAAAAAACTCTCTGACGACTTCTTTGATGTATCCAAACTTTCCTTCTCGAAAAACAGAGAAAGACTCATCGAAGAACTCGATCTGTCGAGCATGGTTGAAGAGTCACTTCTTCATTATTATGACAGGATAAACGAGCGCGGATTGAAGACTGAATTTAATATCGAACCGGGTGTGATCTTAAACTCGGAAAGACTTGATGTGGAAAGGATAATCGAGAATATATTCTCAAATGCATCGAAGTATTCCGCTACATTTATCAAGGTCAGTCTTAAAGGAAAAACACTTAAGGTTGCGAACGATTGTATCGACAGAAATGACTTCGATCAGACACGTGTTTTCGAACCGTTTTACAGAGGAAATTCACGAAGCGAAACAGGAAGCGGATTGGGTCTTTTTCTCGTTAAGAGTCTGGCCGATGATCTTGACTTTGAAGTCGGTGTAAAATGCGTAGAAAACGTATATGAAATTTTTGTAAAGTTTGATAGATAAACCATTGTGAATATGCAATAAACAAGCGACTTTTTTCATCGAAAAAGTAGAAAACATTTACGAATATCTGTTCAAAAACGCATAAAATCTTGACATAAAAAACTTTAAAGAATAGAGTAAGCATATAACCACACTTTTTATGGAGGTATTTTTATGGCAAGCACAGATAAGGCAGCAACACCTGCTAAGCCAGAGGAAGTTAAGGCAGCAGCTCCAGTAGCAGCAGCAACAGCTCCTAAGGCAGAAGTTAAGAAACCAGCAGCTAAGAAGGCAGCAGCAAAGAAGCCGGCAGCAAAGAAAGCAGCAGCTAAGAAGCCTGCAGCTAAGAAGGCAGCAGCTCCTGCAAAGAAGGCAGAGGCTAAGAAGCCTGCAGCTAAGAAAGCAGCAGCAAAGAAGCC
>CAMVBS010000017.1 GCA_947165785.1 uncultured Clostridia bacterium
GGGCAGGGAGAAGCATCTTTCCGTGTTTGCCTTTATCATTTCCGTACCGATAGTAATATCCAGGATGGTACTTGGTGATCACTATCTAAGCGATATCTCGTTCGGATCGCTGGTGGGAATAGTTTTTGGTGCCTTATTCAGATATTTGAGTATCGTTTTTTGGGGGGGTAATAGAATCGATGCTTGTATAAAAAAATAACGAATTGTTTTTATATGGTAAAAATGTAATTATTTATTCACGGATTCTTTTCTTTTGAGAGCCTCTAACAATGATTCGCAATAGTATAATCTAGATGTGACACAATTTAATAGCAATCTTAACAAAAGAGCTGCTATATAATTGGTATAGATTTCCCCTTTTGTTGAATAAGCAGTGTCGCAGAATGAGACTGATTTTACTCTCGACAGTCTCGATTGTTACCTTTTTGTTGGAGGTGATTTTATGAATATCACTAATGTTAGTTGTCCGAATTGCGCAGCTTCCTTGACTGTTCAGGGAAATTCCAAATCAATGATTTATTGTCAATTTTGTGGAGCATCGGTGTACCTGGAGACTGCCCATAATACCGGATACGATTTGGAAATGGGACGTAGAGAAGCAATAGCTAATACTGCAGATAGCTATGTATCTATGTTACAGGAAATACGTGGACCTTTGTTGGAGCTTCCTCAAGACTATCGAAAGGTGAAAGCCTGTGAAGCATCCATAAAGAATTGCGAAAATAATATATACAAATACAATAAGCCAAGCACTCCGTATGTTATTCCTTCGATTGTAGCGGGATCGGTAGTATTATTCTTGTGCATGATAAGAGCCCCGTTTATTGTGTTTCTTTTAGCAGGGATTCTTTGCTTGGGTGGATATATATTAAGAGGTCAGACGTGTGTTACTAATGCGGCAAACGCAGCAACTCTTCTTGAAAAGAAAAAGCAGGAGCTTATCTCTTTGAATGAGACTGTGAAGTATAAAGAAAGTTTAGCTACAAAATATCCTGGTGTTAATATTCCTCAAAAATATCGTAATGACAAGGCGTTTGATTATTTCATAAATCTGTTTAAATCCAGACAGGCATTTACTCTTGAGGAAGCATACAGCAGATATGAAGAGGTGCTTAAACAAGAAGAGGCCTTGCAGTTGCAGCGTCAGCAAATAGAATTGCAGCAAAAACAGATTCAGCAGATGCAACAGATGCAAAGGCAAATGCAACAGCAGAACAGGCGCAGAAGGTAAGACAGGAGGTGCGATTATGGATTTTAATAAGTACACGGAGCCCCTTGGAGGGAACAAGAAATTTATTATTCTATGCATAGTTGTCGGCTCAGTCTTTGTTACTATGGGTGGTTGCACTGGTATTGTCCGTTTGGGAAGTAAAAAGAATGATAAGAAAATAGATAAAGCGGAAGAGACACAAGCTGTTGAAGAAATGCAAACAGTCTCTGAATCGGAGTCGGAAATTACCACGACTGTTTCAGAAACAAATGTAACAGAAACTACAGAAGAAACTGTTTTGACTGAAGAGTCTGATAATGGTGCTGATTCTGATGCTGTTGAACAGACACAGATAGAACTGATTGCAGGTGAACTTGGAGAGTATGGGCAGATTATTACACTGAATGAAGGTTCTGATTTGGCTGATACCAATTACTGCTATTTTGTTCCAAGTGGCACTTATCAAGTTACAAATATGGGTGAACATCCGACACAAGTAGATGTTTATAAAAACGAAAGATCAACCGATACAGATGCTGATGGAAACGAATATGAATATTGGGCTGATGGCACAGCATATTTGATAGATGTTGGAACTACCAAAGAGGTAGTTGTTGATGAAGGCTATTTTATAGAAATAGAAGAGCCTACACATATTGTTTTATTAACTGAAAACTGATCATGAGGGGGGTAATCTTAATAAAGATTACCCCCAATTATTGAAAAGAAGTCAGAGTTTATTTTGCTATCGAATCTGAAGTCATTCATTTGATGTAGATGTGTACCCGATAAAAAGGTGATCTTTCCATTTAATGATTGTTTAATAACTTCTCGGCTATCATCTGAACCATAAGAGAACAATTGTGGTTTTACGGAGGATGATATGTCTAAGGATTCAAATTTCGGTAAGTTCCTCCTGCTGTGGGCAGGAGAGTTTGTATCGGCTATCGGAGGCGGCCTTACGAGCTTTGGCCTGGGCGTATATGTGTTTAACGAGACGGGAAGCGCAGCGAGCATGGCTCTTGTCACGCTCCTGTCGTTCTTGCCGATGCTGGTCTTAAGCGTTCCTGCGGGGATCCTTGCAGACCGCTATGACAGAAGGATATTGATGATGCTCGGTGACGGACTTTCTGCACTGGGACTCGTATATATCCTCGTACGTATGCTGATGGGAGGTGCGACCCTCGTTGATATCTGCATAGGCGTTACGATAAGTTCAGTTTTCTCGGCTCTTTTGGAGCCTTCTTACAAGGCGACCGTATCCGACATGCTCACCAAAGAGGAATTTTCCAAAGCCAACGGCCTTGTCAGTATCGCAGGAAGCGCGAGATATCTCATCTCTCCCGTCATAGCAGGATTCCTTCTTGCCGTGGGTGATATCAGGCTCATCCTCTTGATCGATATCTGCACGTTCTTTATCACTGTATTAACGACGGCGTTAGTTCGTAAGGGCATTACGAGCAAGATCTCCGATGAGAAAGTATCCTTCAGGGACGAAATCAAAGAAGGCTTTGCAGTTATCAAGGCCAGGAAGGGCGTCATGACTCTTATCGTGATGACATCCGTTATCACATGCTTTATCGGAATCATGATGACTTTGTCCGAGCCCATGGTCCTTGCGTTTAAGAGCAGCAAGACACTCGGCGTAGTCGAGACCATATGCGCCGGCGGAATGCTCGTCACGAGCGTAGTTTTGGGCGCCATAGGCATCAAGAAACACTTTGCTAAGCTTCTTTCAGTATCGCTCGCGTTAAGCGGTATCGGAATGGCGGTCTTTGGACTTAAGGAAAACATCGTTCTCATGACCGTAGCAGGCTTTTTCTTCTTCGCGATGCTTCCTGTTGCCAACAACTGTCTTGATTACCTCATAAGGATAAACATTCCGGAACAGACTCAGGGAAGAGCCTGGGGTATCATTGGTTTCATATCTCAGCTCGGCTATGTCGTGGCATTTGCCCTGTCCGGAGCTTTGGCGGATGTGACGGCCAAAGTAATGGAAATAAGCGTCGGAAGAGGCGCCGGCCTGGTAATTACCGTTGCAGGTATCCTTCTTTCAGTGGTATCATTGTCTTTGCTTTTTCGAAAAAGGATCAGGAACCTCGAAAATGCCGTCGGGTAAAAATATTGAAACTCGCAAGACGCAGTTTTCAAGTATTTATTGACTTGATATCGAGTTTTTAGTATAATTCCTTGCGTTATTATTTCTACGCACGAGGGGAGGGATAAAGAATGTCGGAAATCAGACTTAAGGAGAATGAGTCCCTTGATAGTGCGCTTCGCAGATTTAAGCGTTCATGTGCAAGATCAGGAGTTCTCGCTGAAGTACGTAAGAGAGAGCACTACGAGAAGCCATCTGTACGTCGTAAGAAGAAGTCAGAGGCAGCTAGAAAGCGTAAGCGCTGATCTATTTGATTTTGATTCTTAAGGGTATCTCAAGTAAGTTTGAGGTACCCTCTTTTTATTATTTAAAAAGTCTTGCGTTTTTGGTAAAATATGAACAAATATGTATTGTGAGATGTTTATATGTTATTGACGAGCAAGACTTGGAATTGCGCGTTGACTCTTGGTGAAGTCAATGCGGATACTATCGTTGAGAAATTGCTTGAATCACGCGGAATAACGACGGAGAGCCGTAAGGAAGACTTTCTGAGCAGAAATCCTTCCGAATGGCACGATCCTTTTTTATTCGTTGATATGAAAAAGGCTGTCGACATAATTGTCGATTCGATGCAAAAAGGCGAGAAGATACTGGTTTACGGAGACTATGATGCGGACGGAGTTACTGCTACGTCCATATTGGTCAGGTATTTTCGAAGCCATAAATGTGATGTTGATTATATCGTTCCTGAGCGTGCGGCTCACGGATACGGACTTACGGATTATATCCTCGAAGACGTTCTCAAGACTTCCCCGGGACTTCTTATCACGGTCGACTGCGGTATCTCGAACTTTGATACCATCGAGAAGATAAGAAAGCAGGGGATCAAGGTCATCGTCACGGATCACCATACGGTTCAGGACAGGCTTCCTGATGCCGATGCAGTCATCTGTGCCAAGAGAGAGGACAATACTTACCCTTGTGTTGATCTGTGCGGAGCAGGCGTTGCCATGAAACTTGTCGAGGCACTGGGAAGGGATAAGAGATTCAAAGTGTTCCCGAGCGTCTGGCGCCAGGTCATAGAACTTGCAGGAATAGCAACCATCGCCGATCTCGTTCCCGTAGTAGGCGAGAACAGGACTTTGGTAAAGAAGGCTTTCCAGAGCATGGAAAATCCGACCAATATCGGCATAAGGATGATGAACGAGATGCTTCTCGACAACGGTAAGGTACCGGATGAGTCGTATATCTCGTTTGTTTTCGTTCCGAGGATCAATGCGGCAGGAAGGCTTTATGATTCTTCCGATGCGCTCAACCTCTTCCTTAACGATGACAGGAACGTAGTAAAAGCGGCGGCGCAGGCACTTACGAAGCAGAACGACGAGCGTAAGGCGATAGAGGCACAGGTCTTTGAAGAAGCCAAGGCTCAGATCGAGAGCAGCAAGAGACCTGACGAGTGGCTCCTGACAAATACAAAAGGACCTATCGTAGCTTACGGCAAGAACTGGCATCAGGGTGTTCTCGGTATCGTAGCAGGCAAGCTTTCCCAGCATTTCAGAAGGAGTGCGATCGTCTTTACCGATGACGGACTTGATGAGGAGAACATCAAGGGTTCATCGAGAGCTTACGGTGAATTCGATATCTATCACGCCATCGAGAGTGCTTCGGAGTATTGCGTTAACTTCGGAGGCCATAAGAAAGCAGCCGGTCTCGTTATCAGGAAGAAAGATATCGGCAAGTTTATGAGAGCTCTTGAAGAATATGCTTCAGGTCTTTCGGATGAGGAAGATCAGAAGGATATCCTCGAGATAGACGCTCAGATTCCGGCATCCTGTATCTCGATGGAAGTTCATGACGCGATAAGGAGCCTTTCACCGTTTGGACTTGGGAACAATAAACCGGTATTTCTTACCAGGGGTCTTTTCCTCGGAAATATCCAGTTTATGAGTGACGGGGCTCACATAAGGCTCGATCTTTATGATACGGAACATGATCCTGACATGAAGTATGTTATCTCGGCCGTTGGATTCGGAATGGGAAACTATTCATCCGTTCTTAAAGTCGGTGACAGAGTGGACATAGCATATACGATGAACGTATTTAATCTCTGGGGCAATGATACTCTGAGCCTTCATCTTGCGGATATCCGTCCGCAGATGCCTGACAGCATCGAGTGGCAAAAGCCGGATACACTTGAGAAACTCTATGCAAGCGGTCTTGCTCCGGAACAGATCGCCAAGCTAAGCAAAGGTGCGGATAAGAGTATCCTCATCCCAGATTCAGAGCAGTATGGTGACACTTATAAGACGATAAAGGCCGTGTTCGGAA
The DNA here is from genome assembly GCA_947165785.1 of uncultured Clostridia bacterium. Taxonomy (GTDB): domain Bacteria; phylum Bacillota; class Clostridia; order Saccharofermentanales; family Saccharofermentanaceae; genus Saccharofermentans. The sequence goes on from CAMVBS010000017.1 coordinate 5,637, forward strand.
ACGGCATATCCATAGTTGATACGGATCTTCTGGCCAGAGTCATAACCTTAAGGACAGGCAAGACCATAACACCTTTCCAGGTGCTCCGCTGTCTCGAGGTTTTCGATGAGGCTAAGATCATAAAGCTCGGCAAGTTCTCTTCTGCCAGGGTGTGCTTCAGCCTGGCTGAGGTCAAAGGTAAAGCGAATCTTCATGATACCGCTACGTATAAGAGGTTAAACGGCAATGGGTGATAAAGATAAAAATGACATGACTCCGGAAGAACTGGAGATATTTCAGGAGATACAGTACCTGAGAGATAATGACGATGTCCCTGAGATACCGGCAGGTATCGAGGAGCGATTCGGCGAGATCATCAAGGCCTTCGAACTTTACGCGGGCAAAGTCCACGAGAGTGCCGAGGACTTTGAGCACGACATGACGATGATCAGGGAAGCGTTCATATTCGCTTACAAGGCTCACAGGAACCAGAAGCGTAAGTCGGGCGAGCTTTACATCATCCATCCGATCGCAACTGCTCAGATCCTTGTTGAGCTTGAAGTTGATGCCGAGACGATCGAGGCTGCACTTCTTCACGATACGGTTGAGGATACCGTAGTCGATATTCACCTTATTACCGAGATGTTCGGTGAGAATGTTGCACTTCTCGTAGACGGTGTTACTAAGCTCGGTAAGATCCCTTATGTTTCCAAGGAAGACATCCAGGCTGAAAATGTCCGTAAGATGTTCGTTGCCATGGCGAAAGACATCCGAGTAGTCCTTATAAAGCTTGCGGACAGACTCCATAACATGAGGACCATGAAACATCAGCCGCCTCAAAAGCAGATCGAGATTTCCAGAGAGACGCTTGATATCTATGCTCCTCTGGCTCACCGACTCGGAATCAACAAGATCAAGTGGGAGCTCGAGGACCTTTGTCTTCGTTATCTCGATAAGGATGCTTATTATGAGCTCGTCGGCATGATCTCTTCCAAGAGATCCGAACGTGAGGCGTTCATGGCTGACGTTGTTAACGAGATCAGCGCCAAGGTAAAGGAATACGGCATAAAGCATGTTGAGATCGAGGGAAGGCCTAAGCACTTCTACAGTATCTACAACAAGATGAAGGAGCAGAACAAGACGCTCGAACAGATCTACGATCTTTTTGCCTGCCGTATCATCGTTGAGACTTTGACAGACTGTTATACGGTCCTCGGTATCGTTCACGAGATGTATCAGCATATCCCTGGAAGATTCAAGGATTATATCGCGATGCCTAAGCCGAATATGTACCAGAGTATCCATACGACGGTCCTTGGTAAGGGCGGTGTGCCGTTTGAGGTCCAGATAAGGACATTTGCGATGCACAGGACTGCCGAGTATGGTATCGCTGCGCATTGGCACTATAAGGAAGCAGGTAACTCGGAAGTATCGAAGTTTGACCAGCTCGACAGCAAGATGAACTGGATCAGACAGATCCTCGACAGCCAGAAGGACTCGAGAGATCCGTCAGACTTCCTCGATGTACTTAAGAGCAACCTGACACCTGATACGGTTTATGTATTCACTCCTAAGGGTGATGTCATCAACCTTCCTAAGGGTTCGTGTCCTATCGATTTTGCATACAATATCCACAGCGGTATCGGTAACCATATGCACGGTGCCAAGGTAAACGGTAGGATCGTGCCGCTTTCCTATGAGCTTAAGAGCGGTGATATCGTTGAGATCCTCTCATCCGATAAGATCCACGGACCGTCCAGAGACTGGGCAAAGATGGTAAAGACCGCATCTGCAAGAAGCAAGATCAACGCGTGGTTCAAGAAAGAATCACGTGCGGAAAATATTGCAGACGGTAAGGAACTTCTTGAGCGTGAGATGCAAAGGAACGGATTTACACCTTCACAGCTCCTTCTTCATAAGTCGCTCGAGGGCATTTTCCGTAAGTACAGCTATTCTAACCTTGATGATGTCTATGCAGCCATAGGTTACGGTGTCCTTACGGCAGGTAAGGTCTTCTCCAAGCTTCGTGACGAATACATAAAGTCGCTTCCTGAAGAAGAAAGACAGGCGATGGGTTATCGCGTTAATGCCGCCGGACAGGTCCTTTATACACCGTCAGAACTTATCGAGGACATCGGTAAGAACTCTCTTGTGGGACTTCCGAAAAATCTCACACAGCAGGCAGCTCCTAAGCCGAAGCCTGTAGTAAAGCGTGTTCAGGAGAAGAAGACCAAGACTTCCGTAGGTGTGACGGTAGAAGGTCTTGAGAACTGTCATGTTCATCTTTCAAACTGCTGCCATCCGGTCCCGGGTGACGAGATCATAGGTTACGTAACGCAGAACGGCGGTGTCGGTATCCACAGGACCAACTGTTCCAATATCATCAACCTTCATAAGTATGCCAACCGTTCTCCTAAGGACAAGGAACGTGAGAACAGGCTTGTTAAGGTTCATTGGGATAACTACAGCGCTACCGATATCTACGAGGTGGAGATAAAGATCGTTGTAAGTGACAGGCGTTACATACTTAACGAGATTACAAGCGCGATAAGTGAAGAACATGTCTTTATAAGCTCTATATCCAGCCAGTCAAAGCCTGACTTTACGGCAACCATCAATCTCGTTGTCGAAGTAAGGGGACAGACTCAGTATGACAGGCTCATAGGAAGGATAAAGAGCATAAAGGATGTCATAAGTGCGGGTCGTGCATAAAATAGTCGATAATCAGATATACATGTTATCAGGGTACGAAATATAATGTCAGTATCCTGTGGGGGAGAATTCAAGGTATGATAAAAACGTTGGCAAGAGAGATAAAGCAATACGTCGCTGCATCCGTAGTGACACCGCTTTTTATGATACTCGAGGTTATCTGTGAGATGATAATCCCGTATCTTATGGCTTCTATCGTAGATAACGGTATCGAGAAAGGTAATCTTAATCACATATACAACATAGCGGGATTAATGGTCATCGTTGCTCTCGTATCGCTCTTTGCGGGAGCGATGGGAGGTAAATACGGAGCACGTGCTTCCGCAGGTTTTGCGCATAACCTGAGAGAAGCGATGTTCTATAGGATCCAGAAGTTCTCGTTTAAAGAGATCGATAAGTATTCCACGGCAGGTCTTGTAACCCGTCTTACGACAGACGTTACGAATATCCAGAATGCTTATCAGATGGTCCTTCGAATGCTCGTAAGATCTCCTATGAGCCTTATCGTTGCGATGGTCATGGCATTTACCTTAAATGCCAAGATCGCACTTATCTATCTTGCTGCAGTATTTGTCCTTGCGATCGTCCTTATCGTCATCATGCTCCTTGCAATGAAGCATTTCCGTGTCCTTTTCGAAAAGTACGATAAGATGAACGAATCAGTTCAGGAGAACGTGGCATCCATAAGAGTAGTTAAGTCCTTCGTAAGAGAGGACTACGAGAAGAAGAAGTTCAACACGGCTTCCAACAATATCTATAAGCTTGCCGTAGCAGCAGAGAAGGTCCTTTCCTTCAATAACCCTGCCATGGTACTTACAACGAACGCATGTATCCTTTTGATCTCTTGGTTCGGCGCCAAGCTCATCGTTGCGAACGAACTTACAACGGGTGATCTTCTCGCGCTCCTGAGTTACTGTATGAACATCCTCATAAGTCTCATGCTCCTCAGCATGGTCTTCGTTATGATCACCATGAGTTCGGCATCCGCAAAGCGTGTAGCCGAGGTCCTTGAACAGGAAAGCTCCATAGTAAATCCTGCTGAGCCTGTCATGGAAGTGAGTGACGGTTCCATCTCATTTAAGGATGTAAGCTTTAAGTACTATGATGACGCAGAGAACTACGTACTTAATGATGTCGACCTTGATATCAAGTCAGGTGAGACGATCGGTATCGTCGGAGGAACGGGTGTAGGTAAGAGTACATTCGTAAATCTCATCAGCAGATTCTATGACGTTAACGAAGGTAAAGTAATGGTCGGAGGCCATGATGTTAAGGAGTACGATCTTGACGTTCTCAGGAACAACGTATCAATGGTCCTTCAGAAGAATGAGCTTTTCACGGGTACGATATTCGATAACCTTCGCTGGGGTGATGAGAATGCATCCGAAGAAGAGTGCATCAATGCATGTAAGATAGCTCAGGCAGATGAGTTCATAAGGAACTTCCCTGACGGTTACAACACCAAGATCGAACAGGGCGGTACCAATGTATCCGGTGGCCAGAAGCAAAGACTTTGTATCGCCAGAGCGCTTCTTAAGAAACCGAAGATCCTTATCCTTGATGATTCGACTTCGGCAGTTGATACGAGTACGGACAGAAAGATCAGAGAAGGTCTCAAAAATGACAGACCTGACATGACCAAGATCATAATCGCTCAGAGGATCTCATCCGTTAAGGATGCAGACAGGATCATCGTGATCGAGGACGATAAGGTTACGGCTTTTGCTCCTCACGAGGAACTCCTTAAGATCAATGAGACATATGCTTCGCTTTATGAAGCACAGACAAGCGGAGGCGGAGACTTTGACGAAGCCAAGCTTAACAGCAAGGGAGGTGAGGCTTAATGGCACAGCCCAAGCAGGTTAAGATGGGACAAAGAGGAAGAGGTCCGATGCCTAAGATCGAGCATCCTTTCAAGATAATAAAGAGGATATTCGGATATACGTTCAGATGGTACTGGATCCACTGGATATTTGTTATCATCTGCGTATTGGCGAGCACATTCTCCAATGTCCAGGGAACGCTTTTCATGAAGTCATTGATCGATGACTATATCGTTCCGCTCACGAAGCAGACTTCTCCAGACTTCATGCCTCTTCTTTATGCGATCTTACGCGTTGCTGCATTCTACCTTGTCGGTGTCATAGCGGCTTTTGCTCAGGCAAGACTTCTCATGTACATTACACAGGGTACTTTGCGTAACCTGAGAGACGAATTGTTTAACAAGATGGAGAGCCTTCCGGTCAAGTACTTTGATACGCATGCTCACGGCGATATCATGTCTGTCTACACCAACGATATCGATACGTTAAGACAGATGGTATCCCAGAGTATCCCGCAGCTCCTGTCAAGTATCGTAACTGTAGTAAGCGTTCTTACGAGTATGATCGTCCTTAACTGGCTTCTTACGCTCATTACGATATCCATGGTATTCGTAATGCTCTTCTGTACGGCCAAGTTAAGTGCTGCTTCAGGTAAGAACTTTGCGATCCAGCAAAGAAGCCTCGGTTCAGTTAACGGTTACATCGAAGAGATAATGACCGGCCAGAAGGTAGTTAAGTCATTCTGCTACGAAGACAAGGCGATGGAAGAGTTCAAGAAGCGTAATGACGAGCTTTACGTCAGTGCCGATAAGGCTAACACGTTCGCCAATATCCTGATGCCTATCAATGCACAGCTGGGTAACTTAAGTTATGTACTCTGTGCTATCGTCGGCGGTGCATTCGCGATCAAGGGTATCGGAGGATTTACACTTGGTGCTCTTGCAAGCTTCCTTACATTTAACAAGCAGTTTGCTCACCCGATCAATCAGATCTCCATGCAGCTTAATTCCATCATGGTTGGTCTTGCAGGCGGCCAGAGGATCTTCGATCTTTTGGATCAGACACCTGAGACAGACGAAGGTTACGTTACTTTGGTCAATGCCAAGATGGTAGACGGCAAGATAACAGAGTGTGAAGAAAGAACAGGTATGTGGGCATGGAAGCATTTCCACAAGGCTGACGGAACAACTACTTATGTTGAACTTAAAGGTGACGTTGAATTCCATCAGGTTGATTTCGCATATGAAGAAGGTCATCCTGTCCTTCACGATATCGATCTGTTTGCTACACCTGGTCAGAAGATCGCATTCGTAGGTTCGACCGGTGCAGGTAAGACGACTATCACTAATCTCATCAACCGTTTCTATGACATAGCAGACGGTAAGATCAGATATGACGGCATCAACATCAACAAGATAAAGAAGGACGATCTCCGTCATTCCCTCGGTATCGTTTTGCAGGAGACACACCTTTTCAGCATGTCGGTTAAGGACAATATAAGATACGGTAAGCTCGATGCGACTGATGAGGAAGTCTATGCAGCAGCCAAACTTGCAAATGCAGATGCATTTATAAGACACCTTCCGCAGGGATATGACACTATCCTTGAAGGAGACGGTGCAAACCTGTCACAGGGTCAAAGACAGCTCCTTGCTATTGCGAGAGCAGCTATCGCAGACCCGCCTGTGCTTATCCTTGATGAGGCAACGAGTTCCATCGATACTCATACCGAGTCTTTGGTACAAAAAGGCATGGATAAGCTCATGAAGGGCAGAACGACATTCGTTATCGCTCACAGGCTCAGTACCGTCAAGAATTCCGATTGTATCATCGTTCTTGAGAAAGGACGTATAATAGAGAGAGGTAATCACGATCAGCTCATCGAGAAGAAGGGCAGATACTATCATCTATATACCGGTAACACGGCACAAAACTGATCACACAGGAGGTGGATCATCATGTATGACATCATTATCGTCGGTGCAGGAACGGCAGGCCTTACCGCAGCTATCTACGGAAGACGTGCAGGTAAATCGGTTATCGTCTATGAGGGCGAGAGCTATGGCGGACAGATCATCAATACACCGGAGATCGAGAATTATCCGGGTATCAAGAATGTATCGGGTTATAAGTTTGCCACAGATCTTTACGAGCAGGTCATTGCTCTGGGCGCTGATTTCGAATATGACAAGATAGTTAAGGTAGAGGGAAGTTTTAAAGAGGGATTTGTTCTTACTACTGAGTTCGGAAAGACTGTTGAAGGTAAGACGATAATCCTTGCATGCGGTGCGAAGAACCGTAAGCTCGGACTTCCTATGGAAGATAAGCTTCTCGGAAGAGGTGTCTCATATTGTGCAACCTGTGACGGTGCTTTCTTTAAGGGAAAGGATGTAGCAGTTAACGGCGGCGGTAATACGGCACTCGAAGATGCTATCTATCTTGCAGGAATTTGCAATAAAGTATACCTCGTTCACAGAAGAGATGCCTTCAGAGGCGAGCAGGCACTCGTTGATATCGTAAGACAGACAGCCAATATCGAACTCGTATTGAACAGCACCATAAGCGAACTTAAAGGCGAGAAGAAACTCGAGGCTATTACAGTCAAGAATACTCAGACATCAGGTGAGATGGATATCTCCGTAAGCGGTCTTTTTGTTGCGATCGGACAGGTTCCTTCCAACGAGCCGTTCGCAGAGCTCGTAAACGTTGATCCTTCAGGCTATATCGTAGCAGGTGAGGATTGTAAGACTAATGTCGAGGGAATCTTTGCTGCAGGTGACGGAAGGACCAAGACCCTTCGTCAGCTTACTACAGCCGCTTCAGACGGAGCGATCGCTGCAGTTGCATGCTGTGATCTTATCCTTCACTCGAATCAGAACTGAGTTCGTCTTCGACATCAGGAGCTTTCATAAACTTATTCAATACTCGCGACAAGAACGCGAGTATTTTTTTGTCGAGTTCGAATACCTTGAGGATCTGGATGCAGATGATCATGACCGTAGGTCCGAGAAGGAATCCGATAGGACCCCAGACATAGACACCGATTACCATTGCAACGAGCATGAGGAGCGGATGAAGCTTCATTGACTTACCGAGGATCAAAGGTTCGATGATACGTCTGATGATGGTCATGAGGGCCATACCGACAATGAGCACTGCTGCACCTGCGATATTGCCTTCAAGTGCACAGTATATGATCACAGGCCACATCGTTACTGCGATACCGAGTACCGGAAGGAAGTCGATGACACCTGTTATGAGCGCGAGGATAAGTGCATAGTCAACACCGGCGATCTTAAAGATAAGGAAAGCCTCTGCTGCCGTTATTATAAGAAGTGCGGTGTAACCGCCGAGAACTCTGAAGAGAGTAACGGAAAGGTCATTAACGAGCGACAGGGACTTTTTCCTGAAGGACTTATGAGGAACGTTCTTAAGATAGAACTTCATTACCGCAGGTCCGTCGCTTATGAAGTAGTATCCGCTGAGGATAACACAAACGATGGAAAAGAGCACTGTAGGAAGGCTTCCTACGAACTTCCAAAGAGCACTGACGAGCGAAGAGAGGATCGAAGGGATGGCCTTAACAGCATTATGTGCCCATGTATTGACATTTTCCTTGATGAGCTCAACGATCTCATTGCTTAAGAAACCGCCGTGATCTACGGAGAGTTTATTAAGGTTTGCAGCTTTTTTAAGTGCCTCATAGTCGATATCTTCGGCAAATCTCGAGAGAGCTGTTACGGCATTTGTTGCCTGTGAGATAAGAGCGAAGATGCCGAGTGCACAGACGATGAAAACGAAGATGAGAAGAATTATGTATACAACAATGGAGATCTTAGTCTGAAGTGACTTCTCTTTTTTCTCACCTTCCGGATGTGTAAACTTGTACCAGACTGAATTCTGCTTTTTGGGATCGACCTTCTTGTGCGGCTTTGGCGGCTTGTTCTTCGGTGTGAAGAGTTTCGTCAAAGGCTTGGCGATCGCATAACTTGTCTTTGCAAGTACGAATCCGATAAGGAACGGGATAAGGATAATGGCAAGCTTGGAGAAGAAGTAGATGACTACGCAGGCGATAAGAGTGATCAATATAAATTTGATCATGCTTATTACCGATGCTTTATCCTTGTTATAACGTTCTCTGTTAGTCATATGTCATCACCCCTTGATCACCATGATCCATAATATCAGGAAGATTATTATCGCACATATCATGGACAAATTCACTCCCGAGAATATGGAAGGCGTCTCATCTCTGACCTCACCGTTTATGGAAATATCTGTATCATAAGACATCTTAAAGTCATTAAGAGTCTTCGCAAAGAAGGCCAGAAGTATAACGCCGACCAGGAAAGCCGGAAGTGACGAGTAGAAGAATGTCGAGTCGATATCGGAATACACCTGGACCATCGTGATATCAACGGCCTTAACGAATCTTCCGAGTAAAAGCTCAGACAGGCCGCATCCCAAAAGTGAGAAAAAAGGTGCCCAGACATTCTTGGTCCTGTCCCTCAAAAAGCACAGCCAGATGCCTGTAACGAATATTCCGAGGAAGTCTATGAAGTTGAGTGAGAATACTGCCATAAAAAGGGAGATCATCAAAGTTGCTATCTTGTGATCTTCTTTTCGAAAACATGCCCACAACAGACCCGTGAAAAATAAAGAGAAGCCAAGGGCAGGTATCACGGTACCGGTAAGATAACCGAGTACTACCTCTGACTTGGATCCCTGATCATTTACAAAGAAGAACGCAGGGAAGATCAATGTCCTTCCGATCCTGAGCCAGGCCCAGGAAAAGAGATTGTGCATCGGAACTCTTATGAACATAAGTCCGACTCCCGATATAAGAGACAGGAGCAAAGGACCGATTCCCGTAAATGTGCCAATCGAATCAACGATGACGTTGGCAGGTTTTCTCTTTTTTTCGATAAAAAGAGTTGCGACAGGCATGAGAAGTGCAAGTGCCACCAAAAGCGGCTCGGTAAGCGAATATCCCGTAAGTGAAGTAGGAGATATCGGTGAGCCTTCGACAAAGAAGATATCTTTAAGAAGGAAGACTATAAGAAGCCCCAGTGAACAAAGGAACAGGGAATATCCCCAGTTTATCGTTACCGGAAAGCCGAAGTGGTTTTTAAGGATCCTAAATATCTTTTTCAGTGTCATGCAATGCCTCAGAAGTACAGATTAAATACCGTCATGTAGTTGAGCATCAGTTTGAAGAATACCGGCTCCATGGCGATGAAGACTCCTGCGCCGATGGCAAGGAAAGGTCCGAATGCCAGGTAATCAGGGTCATCTGCATAGTGCATGTTCTTCTTCTTGAGCTTAAGTTCGATCTGAGCTTTGATCGGATCGTCGCTCGAATCGATGTATTCCTGTTCTTCTCTAAGTCTTTTCTGCTTCCTGATAAGAAGCGGGATCGCGAAAAAGACGCCTACGATAACGGCTACGTAGATAAGGACGATAAGTCCGTAAAGACCTGTTACCATACCGCATCCAATAAGGAGCTTCATGTCGCCCTGGCCCATTGCCTCTCTGGAAGTGACCATCTCACCGATAAAGCCGATGAGAAAGAGAACACCGCCTCCGAGGATCGCAGCACCGACCCTGTTGATGATCGGAGCATACCATGGAGCATTCTCCGTAAACCAGATCGTTCCTTCAAGATAATCAGATGCAAGAAGCAGAAATCCGAATATGAGGATAAGGATAGGGAACTGGTCAGGGATTATCCTGTTGAGCTTGTCGGATATAAGTACCAGGAATAATACCGGTACGGTAAGAACGATGGCGATCATATGAATGATCCAGCGTCCGGTCAGAAGTTCAGGGAAAAATATCGCTGCAGCAAGGTAAAACGCTGCGCAGAAGATCCCTGCAAGTACTCCGTGAGGAACCATCTTCATTCTCTTGGACGGACGATAGTTGTCAGCCTTGGGGTCATAATCATAGTCCTGAAGCCAGGATTCCGGGAGTCTGCCGAATACAAATGTCAAAGAACATCCGATCAGAAATCCCAATATCACCGCTATTACGGCTGCTATAACTGTACTTGTCATTACGTCCTCCAAAACAGTAATCAGATAAATAAGAGTTTAATATAATGCGACATATTATTCAACGTTGTAAATTTATTGTCAATTTGCATAGAAAAGGCAATAAATCAGAGCGATAAACGTCTATAACGATTTGACCAAAATAAGAATAAACTGATAAAATCATTATGGTGTAAAAGAATTTATGTGAGGGGGTGGACGCATATAAGCGTCGACTTATTATGGCTAAGAAAGTAACGACCAAGATGTTAACTGACATGATCGATGCTCACGTAAGAGCTGAGACAGGCTTTACAGTCGAGAAGGCTACGGCAAGAGACTTCTGGACGGCATTATCCAAGAGCGTTGTTGAACTTATCTCCGACAACTGGGAAGAGACGAGAGTCGCTTACAGCAATGAAAGACAGGCTTACTACTTTTCTGCTGAGTTCCTTGAGGGCAGATCGCTCCTCAACAATCTCGTAAATCTCGGTATCTATAACGAAGCCAAAGAGGCAATGGCTAATTACGGATACGATCTTACAGACATCCTTGAGCAGGAGACAGACCCGGCTCTCGGTAACGGCGGTCTCGGAAGACTTGCAGCATGTTTCCTTGATTCATGTGCAACACTTAACCTTCCTGTAACCGGTTACGGTATCATGTACCGTTACGGTCTGTTCCGTCAGTCCATCGAGAACGGTTTCCAGAAAGAGTATCCGGACAGCTGGATGGAGAGAGGATATCCTTTCACACTTCAGCGTTTCCAGGAGCGTGTAAAGGTTCACTATAACGATATGGACGTATGGGCTATCCCTTGCGACCTTCCTATTACGGGTTACGGCACGAAGAACATCAATCTCCTTCGTCTTTGGAAGGCAGAGCCTGCCGAGGAATTCGACTTCAATCTCTTCAATTCACAGAGATTTGATGATGCCGTTATCCAGAGAAACCGCGTAAACGATATCTGGCGTGTCCTTTATCCTAACGACACATCTTATGACGGTAAGGTACTCCGTGTAAGACAGCAGTACTTCTTCGTATCTGCTTCTTTGCAGGATATCGTCAGAAGATATAAGAAGGTTCACGGTGATGACCTTAGGGATTTTGCAAAGTACAATACGATCCAGCTTAACGATACACACCCTGTTATCGGTATCCCTGAGCTTATGCGTATCCTCGTTGACGAGAACGGTATCCGTTGGGAAGATGCATGGGAGATCGTTAAGGAGACATTCGCATATACCAACCACACTATCATGGCTGAGGCTCTCGAGAAGTGGGATATCTCAATCTTCAGATATCTCTTCCCGCGTATCTTCGAGATCGTTGAAGGTATCAACAACCAGTTCAGAGCTCAGATGTATGAGGCAGGTATCTATTCCGAGCTTATCGATCGCATGAGCATGCTCGCTGACGGTAAGGTTCAGATGGCTTGGCTTGCTATCTACGGTTCTCACTCCGTAAACGGTGTTGCAGCTCTCCATACTGAGATCCTTAAGAACGAGACTCTCAAGGAATGGTATAACATCTATCCTGAGAAGTTCTCCAACAAGACAAACGGTGTTACCCCTAGAAGATGGCTTCGTATGTGTAACCCTGAGCTTTCTGCTCTCTTTACAGAGCTCTTGGGCAACGACAAGTGGATCACACATCTTGAGGATCTTAAGAAACTCGAGAAGTATAAGGATGACAAGGCAATAATGAAGCGTCTCATCGCTATCAAGAAGGCCAACAAGAAGAACTACGCAGAGTTCCTTAAGAAGACCGCCGGCGTAGAGATCAATCCTAACTCCGTATTCGACGTACAGATCAAGCGTCTGCATGAGTATAAGAGACAGCTCCTGAATGCACTTTATGCTCTTAACCTCTACGACAGGATCAAGGAGGATCCGTCACTTGCACTTCCTCCTGTAACTATCATCTTCGGTGCTAAGGCAGCTCCGGGTTACTTCAGAGCTAAGGCTATCATCAAGTTCATCAACGAGATCGCTAAGCTCATCGATAATGATCCTGATATGAAGGGCAGACTTAAGGTCGTATTTATCGAGAACTATAACGTATCCAACGGTGAGCGTCTCTTCCCGGCATCGGATATCTCCGAGCAGATCTCCACGGCAGGTCTTGAGGCATCAGGTACCGGTAACATGAAGTTCATGATGAACGGTGCTCTTACACTCGGTACATTGGATGGTGCTAACGTTGAGATCGCTGAGGCTGTAGGCAATGACAATATCTACATCTTCGGTTGCCGTGCAGGTGACATGGCTGCAACAAAGGCTTACTACAATCCTAAGTGGCAGTATGAGAATATCCCTGGTCTTAAGAAGGCATTGGATCGTCTCATCGACGGTACGTTCGATGATGAGGGAACAGGAATGTTCAGAGATCTTTATAACGGCATCATCTACGGTGATAACTGGCAGCCTGGTGACACATATTATGTCCTCGGTGATTTTGATGATTACAGAAAGACCCGTGACAGGATCTACATGGATTACAAGAATGAGATGAAGTGGGCTAAGATGGCTTGGATCAACATCTGTAATTCCGGAAGATTCTCTTCAGACCGTACTATCAGTGAGTACGCTAAGGAGATCTGGAACATCAAGGCTTGCAAGATCAAATAATGTAACATTGTTACCATATCATCCCGATCGGACTTGTTTCCGGTCGGGATATTTTTTTGCCTCAAAAACGTGAAACCCTTGCAAGCGTAACGTTTCGCGGATATTTGCGCACAAATTATCTGCCGATAGGCCGCCTGTTTTTTGGTCTAATTGTCAAGAGTATTTATATTGTTCGGGGTGTCTTGTTTTGGTATATTTTTAGTGTTCGTGAGAGAACTTGCCGTTCTCGTCACATTCATAAGTTTTTTTGCCCAAAGATTTATGTACCCATGGCCTTCCGATCGGATGGCCTTTTTCTTTGCTCTTATTTCTCGAATTCGACTATAGTTATCTCAGGTCTTGCGAACAATCTGAACGGAACGAGAACGCAGCCGATCCCGCGGCCTATGAAGAAGGTTACGCCCGCACCGTCAAACACTCCGTTGATGACTCTTTTTCGAGGAAGGACATCTTTACGGATGACCATGATCTCGAGCCTGAATGGAAGGCAGATCTGACCGCCGTGGATATGACCGGAGATCATGTGATCGACATTGCCGAGCCTGCTCTTTGAAGCAGCGTCCAAAAGCCAGTCCGGATTATGCGATATAAGTACGTGAGTAAGACCTTCATTATCGATATCGGAAACATCACCCCATACGCGGTCTTTCTTGCCGGTATCGTTCACTCCCGAAAAGATGATATCCCTTACTTTTACGGGGCCGTCTCGAAGGTCAGTAAATCCTGATTTAAGGACCTCTTCTTTGGTAAGGTGAACATCATGATTTCCCGTCGTTCCGAGGAATGGGATATGAAGTTCATCACATGCTTTTTTTATCTCGAAAAGGTACGAAGTTCCGACCTCGTGTTTCAAAGGATCGTTGCAGATATCACCACCGAAAACGACGGCGTCGACGTTGGCTTTTCTGATCGTATCTATGACCTTGGCAGCAGGTATGAAACAGAACTCCGCATGAAGGTCGCTTATGAATAATATCTTGGTATTCTTGGTGTTTGAAAGTGATGACGGATCGACGTTTTTTGCATAGGAACCCTTCTGTTTTACAAAGCGTGAAACGTCGTTTTTTGAAGTCTTTGAAGGACGTAAGACCGCGTGGCTGATACACAGTTTATGAGCTTCGAGAAACCCTACGAGATTGACGATAAGATAGCATCCGAGAAGGATGAAAAAAGCTGTTAGAAAATATCGCATTATGTTATTTACCTTTGAATGACTTGTGTTATAATCATCACGTATTTAATTATTTAGTCAATTGTATCTTATTACGGAGGATATTCAAATGCCAAAGACAGAAATCAAGTCCGAGATCGTTAAGAACATCGGAATCCTTGCTACCAACAAATCCGGTTGGAACCGAGAGGTTAACATAGTAAAGTGGAACGAAGGTAAGGCTAAGCTTGACATTCGTGATTGGGGCCCGGATCATGAGAAGGTTGGTAAGGGTCTTTCTCTTAACGCAGAGGAAGTTGCTGTTCTTAAGGAGCTTCTTGCAGATTACGATCCATACGAGTTTGAGGATTGATAATAATTGAGAAGCGAAGAACGTTCCGGAATTATTGCAATAGTTATGATTTTATTGTGGGGGACTCTGGCAACAGAGCCCTTCCGTTATTTTGCGACAATTATCTCGGAAGGGATATGCTTTGTGTCGGAAAAGCTCGGAATACCTCATGCAGGTAAGATCGAGGTTCTTATCGCTTCCGTAGTAATAACACTTATCGCTCTTCTTTTTCTGTTTCTTTCCAGAGGAGAATTCGGAAAATATCTTGCACCGATAGGTGTCAGCACGTCTCTTATCGTTTTTATGATAAGAAGTCTTTTGAAGCAGAGCGTTGACGTAAAGACGGCGGTCGCACTGATCGTTTTTGTCCTTGCAGTCCTTGTCTTGTATTTTCTTAAGATCGAGAGAACATGGATATGGATCTCAGATGCATTCATCATGTCGCTCCCGATCTTTTTACTTTCTTCCTGGCTCCTTGTTCCATTATCAAGGATCTCGGGAAAGATAACGAAGTTTTTCTTCATTACATTCAGGAGCAGCGAAGATTACGCAGTCGCGTTTAAGGGATTGTTCTCGATACCGAAGATCGCGTGGGGAATATTCTTTGCGGTGCTCTTTATTCTTCCGATTGCATACTTTATTCCTGAAAGGAGAAAAGGCTGATGGACGGACAGCTTTCCCTGTTTGATAACGATCCCGAACTTACCAAGGAATATGAGTCTTTGGTTAAGACTTTGAACTATCATTGTGAGAGATACTATAACGATGATGAGCCTGAGATCTCCGATGCGGAATATGATGCTCTCAACAGACGTCTGAAGCAGATCGAGAAGGAACATCCGGAGATGATCACAAAGGATTCTCCGTCTCTTCGTGTAGGCTGGAAGGCTACCAAAGGCGTACTTGTTAAACATAACGTTCCTATGCTTAGCCTTCAGGATGTTTTCTCAAAGGAAGAAGTAGATTCTTTTGTGGATGATACGATCGAGGCATTGGGTCCTGATACCGAGTTCCTCGTTGAGACTAAGATCGACGGACTGTCGATGGCGCTTCGCTACGAGAACGGTGAACTTACGATGGCAGTTACGCGAGGTGACGGCATCAACGAAGGTGAAGATGTCACCATGAATGCGAAGGTCATTAAGGATGTCGTAAAAAAACTTCCGGAGCCTATCGAATATATCGAGATCAGAGGCGAGGTCTACATGACCAGGGAAGCCTTCGAGAATGTAAACCGCAAGGCTGAAGAAGAGGGCAAGAAGGTCTTTGCCAATCCGAGAAACTGCGCAGCAGGCACATTAAGGCAGATCGACACGAGGATCACCAAGCAAAGAGATCTGTCACTTTTTATCTTCAATGTCCAGGAGACAAGAGGAAGAGAGTTCAAGACGCATCTTGAAGGTTATGAATATCTCAAGAGAAACGGCGTCAAGGTAATAGATCAGCACTTCCTTTGCAAGAACAAGGAAGAAGTATGGGAAGCAATCCAGAAGATAGGAAACATGAGAGGACAGCTCCCGTATGATATCGACGGAGCAGTCGTTAAACTCAATAACATAAAAGACAGGGAAAAGCTCGGAAATACGATCAAGGTCCCGAGATGGGCAGTTGCCTATAAGTATCCGCCTGAAGAAAAAGAAACAGTCCTCACAGACATCGAAGTGGGACTAGGAAGAACGGGAAGGATCACTCCTGTTGCCCTGTTCGATCCTGTCATCCTTTGCGGTACGACCGTTCAGAGAGCTACGCTTCATAATCAGGATTTTATCGATGAACTTGACCTTGGTATCGGAGATACAGTCGTTGTTTATAAATCAGGTGAGATCATCCCTAAGATCAAGGCGGTAAATAAGTCCAAGCGCCCTTCTGACTGGCAGAGATATCATCTTCCTGAGAATTGCCCGGTATGCGGTCATAAGCTCATACGAGAAGAAAATACGGCTGATTTTAAATGCACCAATCCTTCATGCAGAGGACAGCTTCAGTTCAGGATCATAAACTTCGTATCCAGAGACTGTATGGATATCAAGGGCTTTGGTGAAGAATACATTAAAGAACTCGTAGACAGGGGATATCTTAACGATATCGCTGATGTTTTCGAGCTTAAGGATAAGAGAGAAAGGCTCCTTGAAGATAAGATATTCGGACTTGAGAAGAATACGGATAAGATCTTGTCTTCGATCGAAGCTTCCAAGGCAACGCCTGCCGAGAAAGTCCTTGCGGCTTTGGGCATACCGAACGTCGGTAAAGCAACTGCCAAGGAGCTTTTGAGATACTTTGATTCCATAGATGACGTTATGGATGCATCTGTTGAGGAACTTACCAAAGTCGGAGATATCGGTGAGATATCTGCGACGGCGATACATGACTTTTTCGAGGATGAAGATAACAGAAAACTCCTTGAAAGGCTTAAAGCAGAAGGCCTTCAGTTCGTGAAAGATAAGTCCGAGACAGGCGACAAGCTCCAGGGTATGTCGATCTGCATTACAGGAACTCTTCCTACCATGAGCAGGGATGAGGCTTCGGCTCTTATCGAAAAAAACGGCGGAAAGGTCGTAAGCAGCGTCTCCAAAAAGACTTCGATGCTGCTTGAGGGAGAGGCTGCAGGAAGCAAGGCAGTTAAAGCACGTGAACTCGGAATCAAGATCATAAGTGAAGCAGAATTACTTTCCATGCTCGAATAATGCTATAATGATTCAAAAAGCAGGGGAGGCCGACTATGAAAAAAGCCATACTCAAATCACAGATCCGTGATAACGTCAGAAAGCAGAGGATCCTTCTTACCAAGGAACAGATAGAGGACGCTGCTGAGGTGCTCGCAGAGCATGTTACAAAGGACGGTTCTCCCGAGATAATGGAAAAGGTTGCAGCAGCTAAGACCATTGCTCTTTACAGGGCTGTTAACGGCGAACTTTCCTGTGATGATATTGCGAAATTCTTTATCGAGAACGGAAAGACGGTATGCTTCCCGAGAGTCAAGGGTGAGACGATGGATTTCTATGAGGTAAAGGATCTGGAATCTGATTTTTCCATCGGAAGTTATAACGTTCCTGAACCGAAGAATAATATGCGTAAGGTATATCCTTCCGACATCGACCTTATCTTTGTTCCTGCCGTAGCTTACACAAATGATGGTGCAAGATTAGGTCAGGGCGGCGGCTATTACGACAGATACCTGAATCAGTACGGAGCCGGTAAAAAGCCTGTTACTGTAGGCGTATGCTATGACTTCCAGATGTATTCGGCTTTGCCGGTGGAAAGTCATGACTACATGGTCGATTATGTTCTATGTGTTTCCTGTGAGGAAAAGAAATGAAGTACTTCATTTGTAATCTTTTGGTGCACATATTTATCTTCATCTTATTTACGGCTGTGACCTTGTTCTTCCATGAGAGAAATCGCAAGAGGAAGACGCTTCACGGGTTTATGTATTTTGCACCGCTGTTTTTCGCGATAATTGCGGTAGTATATGCTCTTCTCGTACCTGTGCCGAGGATCCTGGACCTCAAGAATGTGATGAGTAAGAAATACACTTCATATACGGGAACGGTTGAAAGTGTAAGTAAGCTTAAGAATACGATAACGGTTGATGATGAGACATTCTTCATAAATCCCGCTTCAAAGATGCCTAAGATAGGAGAGAGCATAAGGGTTAAGTATACGGGTTATTCACACTACGTAATGGAACTTGAGTCGGCGGAAACGGCTGATTACAACTGATAACAAAAAAGGCGGTCATGATGAAGTGAACCCCTGAAGTTGAACAAACTTCGGGGGTTTTTATATGAAATACAGTTTTGAACTAAAGAAAGAAATTTATGAGAAGCATTGTGAAGGTTATGGATGCAAAATCCTTTCAAAGAAATATGGTATTCACCATGAAAAGATTCGGTATTTTTGCAAATTAATAGATAAGCATGGGTTAGATGCAATCCTTCACAAACACACAGAACATTCTCCAGAGCATAAATTGGATGCAATTAATCGTGTGTTAGTAAACGGAGAATCTATTAAAGTTGTCGCTGTTGATCTTGGATTAACTTCGGACAGTGTATTGCGCCAATGGATTAAATCCTACATTGAGAACGGGTATAATGTCGTTACCAAGAAGAAAGGCAGGCCTTCAACCCGTGGCAAAGAAAAAGAAGACGGTCGAAGAGCTGGAGAAGGAGAACGAACTCCTTCGCGAACAGCTGTTGAAGAAGACCGTAGAAGCCGAATACTTAAAAAAATTGTATGCCTTAACTCACGAGGAAGAAAAGAAGAAAAAGAACAACTGACCAAGGCAGTGACTGAGTTAAGGCAGGAATTAAAGTGTTCATTGGATTTTATCCTGGATACAATCAACACAAACGACTCACTGCCGGATCTCCCAAGGTCAGATTACTACTATTGGAAGAACCGTATCGATCCGGATACGAAGAATACAGATCTTATGGATGCAATAGCAGCCATATATACAGATAACCATAAGCGTTACGGTTATCGCAGGATCACATTGCAACTCAAGAACGAAGGTTGGGCAGTAAACCATAAGACCGTAAAGAGACTTATGTCTAAACTAAAGCTATACGGAATTACGCCAAGAGCCAAATACAAGTCCTATAAGGGCGATTTTAACGGAACAGTAGATAACAAGCTCCTGCACAGGAGAGTAGACACCAAGAAACACAAAACAGAATACATAAGAGATTTCAGCACATCTGATGTCAACGAGAAATGGACCACGGATGTATCTGAATTCCATATTGCTGCCGGCAAACTATATCTATCTCCAATCTTAGATATGCATAACAGAGAGATAGTTTCCTATAGCATTTCAAAGCATCCTGGATACAAGCAGATAACAGACATGTTGAATAAGGCATTCAACAAATACGATGACCTCAGCAATCTCATATTCCATTCAGATCAGGGGTGGCAGTATCAGATGTATCACTACCGCAAAGCATTGAAAGAACGAGGAATAACACAATCCATGTCACGCAAGGGGAATTGCTTGGATAACAGCCCAATGGAGAACTTCTTTGGGAAGATGAAGAATGAGATGTTCTACGGACACGAATATGAATTCAAGACATTAGAGCAGTTACAAAAAGCTATGGAAGAATACATTGAGTACTACAACAAAGAGAGAATCCAGGTCAAACTGAAAGGACTGACTCCTTGCCAGGCAAGAAATCAGTCCTTATACTCGTTTTAAGCCGTCCAACTTTGTGGGTTCACTTCAATGAGACCGCCCTTTAGTTTTCCTGATCAATGAATCCATCAGCCTACGGACTGAAGATAATTGTTAAGCTCCTCGATCAAAGAATCACAGTCGATGCCGTGAACAACGCAAGCTTCTTCTACAGTCTCACCTGATGCCATAACGCAACCGAGGCAGTGAAGACCGGCAGACATGAGGATAGGTGCAACACCTTCATCAGCCATAAGAAGATCGCCAATAACTGTATCATTTTTTACTACCATTGGAAGTTACCTCCTTGTACGCGTATAGCATACATAAAAGGCCTTTTCTTATCAAGTGGATAAATTAAGTTTTTTCTCGGCAAATAGGCAAAAATGCTTGACAGTATTGGCTTTTCAATTCATAATGATATTGCAAAATTGCCCTGAAGGAGGCTTATTATGAACAAAACAGATCTTATTGAAGCAATTGCTAAGGACGCTAACCTCACAAAGAAGGATGCAGAGGCTGCTCTTTCCGCAACAATGAAGGCTATCGAGACAGCTCTCGTTAAGGAAGAGAAAGTAGTTCTCGTTGGCTTCGGTACATTCGAGACAAAGAAGCGTGCAGCTCGTAAGGGCCGCAACCCTAGCACAAAGGAAGTTATCAACATTCCTGCATCTAAGGTTCCATCTTTCAAGGCTGGTAAGGATCTTAAGACTAAGGTTAATGCCGGCAAGAAGAAGAAGTAATTCTTATTCAAATGATCTTAGACGGGCATCTCGCATGAGATGCCCTTTTTTTATCCCTAGATCCTGACGACCATCGCATCCTTGATCTCGTCCAGAAGAATGAAATAAGCACTGGAGTTTTTAAGTCCTTCATGCCACAGACTGCTCTTTTGCAGGCTGTAGCGGATATTGCGTTCTACCTGACCTGCGCTCATCCCGTAGATCTTTCCCACTTCAGAGTAGATCTTTTTGTAGTGGACACGGACTCCCGTGACATAGAGATATTTAAGAAGCGACATCATAAGTGATGTTCCTATCAATGTCTTATCGAAACCATGTTCCGTCAACACAGAATTGATGGCTGATTCCAAAGGCGGGTCGTTAGGTCCCGGATTGAGAAGATTTGCCTTATCATCTTCATCCTGCGACAGCAGGAGCTTCTTAATGCACTGAGTTGCAAAGCATGGATTGCTCCTTGCATCAATAAGAAAGTGATGGCGTCCTGCCGTATCTGAGATAGACATCAGGCCGTTCTTCCTCAGCATCTGATTAATGACTCCCAGAAGCTTGGCATCGTCACACACTATGTAGATCCCTATCTCATCGTAAACTGAACTTGAATAACCGAAAGCATTCTTTTCCACTTATCTGCTCCTTTCGTTTTTGGTGCTTATATTTTGACAGCCGCAAAGGATCTGAAGCAAGGAAAAAAGTATCAATTTTACGCAAAGTGAACATACAGACGTAATTTTGGTCATCGTCCACAACAAACTGAATATGCTTTTGGTGAATCTGTCTTAATAAGTCGGCTTCATGAGAACATGGAAAGAGGTGCCTTCACCGAGAACACTCTCAACATTGATCTCTGCATCGTGACGATCGATGATCATCTTTACGATTGAAAGACCAAGGCCTGTTCCTTTGATGTTCTGGCCGGAGTTCTTGGCCCTGTAGAACCTGTCGAAGATATGTGGAAGCTCGGCAGGAGGTATACCTATACCGTTATCCTTGATCTCGATATGGATCTTCTGCTCTTCAAAAGGCTTATCGGCATTGTCTCGCCATGCCTTTATCTCGATCACGGCCTCTTCCTTGGTATAGTTGATCGCATTTGATATCAGATTCTCGAAAACACGACTTATACGCTTCGGATCGGCCTTTGTGATGAGAAGATCCTCATCCGGCAGATCGAGAAGAAGTTTCTTCTTACCGTTTCTGAGGTCGCTTGAGTAGAGCATGTAAAGCTCATCCAAAAGTTCCGTCATCGATATATCCATGAATTCGAATTCGAAACCGCTGGATTCCATCTTGGAGATCTCTACGATATCGGATACTATCCTTTCCATTTGCTGGGATCTCTTCATGATATTTTGGAGATATACCGATCTTTGTTCTTCGTTGAGGTTTGAACCGCTTTGAAGAAGAAGTTCCGAATATCCTCTGATGGCCGTAATTGGAGTCCTCAGGTCATGCGAAACATTACTCATGACATTCTTACGTGCTTCTTCGTTTTCGAGAAGCTTCTTGTTCGTATTGTAAAGATCTCTGTTAATCATGGAGATATGAGCTGTCTTTTCCTCAACAACGAGTCTTAAGTGTTCGGATGAATGCTTAAGTTCGCTGTACTGTACGAGATAGCGCTGCACAAAGTAGATCATTATAGAAACGAGTGCAACGAGATAGAAGATCGCATATAGCGGGCAGTTGGATCTTAAGTTGTTGCAGAACATCATATCAAAGTAAGTGAAGAATAATGATATAGCCGTACAAAGTCCGATGGTGGAATTAGGTGCATCCATATAGAACAAGAGGATCTTTGAGACTGACATTATCGTTATCGTGATCACAAAGATAAGAAGTGTAGTACTCTTAAAAGACGTACTTAAAAGTCTGCTGTCAAGGAAAGCCAGTGCAAGGATCATTATTCCCGCGCAGCTTACGATGATGCAGTCGAGGCTTCCGTATTTACTTCCGTTCTCGGTCCTGTAACTGGTGAAAAGGAAGGTGATCATGCAATATCCGAATATAGCAGATGTAGTCATGAACAGAAATTCCATCAGGGCCCTGTATGGTGATGCGAGAACAAGGAAGTTGCCGTTTACGACGTAATACAGGAAAAGACTTGTGATCGACAGTGCAAAATACGTATAACTTCTCGGATCAGACAATGTCTTACGAAGAAGAAAACCTCCGATGACGGCGATAACGGTCATGATAGCGATAGCAGCGAGGAATGCCGACGGAAGCGTCGTAAGGATAGCATTTGATTTCTCGTGGAACAGGGCAGGGGTAGTGTTAAGACCAGCATGCAAAGTCTGTTCGTTCGCATATATTATAATGATGAGTTCGATGGTGTCATTCCTGTTTTGAACGGCCGTAGATGAGTAACCGCCGATGTATTCAGGAACGATGTTGAAACTTGTGTCGTCACCCGTGTTTCCGACAGGATAACCGTTACAGAAGATAAATGCGTGACCGTTGAGCTTTCCGAGGTCGAGATAAAGTGTGTTTGTTGCTCTGCTGACCTTTATGGTTGCCATATAGGCACCGGATACCATTCTCATGCCTTCGTTCATAAAAGGACGGAATTCAGGAACTTCACCGTCAACAAGGTTTTCCCATTCTGCATTCGGACCTAAGTTATCCCAGCCGTTTTCGGAAATAGTAACATTCTTGGCATGTGGACGTTTCCTGTAATCTATGGATGACATATATGATCTTATGTCGTTGGTTCGAAGATTTGGGAAGAATGTCCAGTTATCCTTTATGAAAAGATCATTGTCTTCAGACAGCGTCGTAGCATCAAATCTGTAGTTCTCACTGTTATAAAGGATGTTGGTGTCCTGTCGTAAGTTGATAATGAAATATACATACATTATCAACAAAAAGATCGCGATGAATAAGATGGAGAAAAGAAGCTGCGTCAGGTGAGATTCCCCGACTTTTATTGTTCTGTTGCGTTTCTTCTTTTCCATTTCACACCTTCATACAAAAGGCGGCTCCCTACGGTTCCGCCCATAATAAAATTAAAATGGGCTGCCTCGGGTGAGACAGCCCGCGATTATCAATTACTGAATTCTCCGTGGAGACTGTTCTTGACCGGAGGATAAGCGAATGAATATCCGATACCCCACTCAGTCTTAACGTATGTGATCTCAGGAGCGATCTTCTCCATCTTCTTACGGAGGTAAGAGATGTTAACCATTACGAGGTGGTTATCGCACGGGGAATCATCACCCCAGACCTGGGAATAGATCCTTGAGAAAGGAACGATTACGTTCGGTGTCTCAGCAAGGAGTCTCAAGATGTCGAACTCTCTGTTCGTAAGGTGAACAGCTTCGTCCTTAAGTGTAACTTCACGTGTCTTGATATTGATCTTGAGAGGGCTGAACTCCATAAGGAAGCCTTCGCTCTTAAGGTTTCTCTTGATATGAGCATTGATACGAAGAGAAAGCTCAGGGAGAGAATAAGGCTTTGTGATGTAGTCATCAGCACCGGCCTTGAAACCTACGATCTTATCGTCAATGTCTTCCTTAGCTGTGAGGAAGATGATAGGAGCCTTGCAGTATACCTGGATCCTAGGAGGAAGCTCGAAAGCACTTCCGTCAGGGAGCATAACATCAAGGACGATACAGTCAAAGTTGATAACCTGTACCTTTTCCATTGTCTGAGCTACTGTTGTAGCAGTATAAACATCATATCCTTCGCTTGAAAGGAATGAACGGTTGATCTCGAGAATATCGGTATCGTCATCAACCAGAAGAATTTTGTGTTGAGCCATATATAAACCTCCGCGCACACTTTTATCATATATCCGTTTTTTGATATTTACACCATCATTATAGTGAAAATGTCACACAATACAACCGTGTTAATAAAATGTTCACAATTAATTTTTGATTTTATCAAACGTCAAAAAACCTTGAAAACAGCGCATTTCTCTGTTATAACAGAAAATATGTTCGTATCAGGAGGTTGTTTTGAGACGCGTTATCTTTCACATCGATCAGAATTGCTATTTTGCGTCAGTTGAGATGATATCTCACCCGGAATATCGCAATGTCCCGATGGCTGTTGTCGGTGATAAAGAAAGAAGGCACGGAATAATCCTTGCCAAGAATCAGCTCGCATCGATGGCAGGTGTAAAGACAGCCGAAGTGATCTGGCAGGCTCAGAGCAAATGCCCCGATCTTGTCCTTGCACCCGCTCATTATGATAAATATCAGTTTTATTCTCGAAAACTTCGTGAGATGTACCTCGAATATACAGACAAAGTCGAGCCGTTCGGACTTGATGAGTGCTGGCTCGATCTTACGGACACCATAGGTGACAGAGATCCTCAGGAAGTGGCAGATGAGATAAGGGAGAGGGTAAAAAGT
Source organism: uncultured Clostridia bacterium (assembly GCA_947165785.1). Classification (GTDB taxonomy): domain Bacteria; phylum Bacillota; class Clostridia; order Saccharofermentanales; family Saccharofermentanaceae; genus Saccharofermentans. Next base: position 30,595 of record CAMVBS010000017.1, read on the forward strand.
GAATACAAGCTTACCTGTTCTGTAGGGGTAAGCTTTAACAAGATCTTCGCCAAGCTCGGTTCGGACTATAAAAAGCCTGATGCAACGACTGTAATAACAGAAGAGAATTTTAAGCAGATAGTCTGGCCTCTGCCATGCTCGGATCTTCTCTTTGTCGGAAAGTCGACGAGGGAGCGTCTTAATAAAGTAAATATAAAAACTATTGGGGATCTGGCCGGAAGTACAGGGGAATTCTTAAATGATTATCTTGGCAAGAACGGTTATCAGTTATGGCTTTATGCGAATGGTCTTGATGATTCGGAAGTGAAGACAGCCGATTATAAAAGGACCGTCAAATCAGTCGGTAATTCCACGACTACTTCAGACGACATGTGTTCGTTACGAGAGATATCTTCAACCTTCCTCACGCTTTCATCTTCGGTTGCCGGGAGACTTCGAAGGGCCGGCTTAAAAGGAAAAGTCGTTCAGATAACGGTAAGAGACAGTGCATTAAATGTCTACGAGAAACAGAAAGTGCTATTTAATGATACCGACAGTGCCAGAGTGATACATGAATGTGCGGTCGAGCTTTTTAAGGAATCCTATGACTGGCATCTGCCCGTCAGAAGCATCGGTGTCAGGCTTACTGACCTTGTGAGCAGCGATGCACCCGAACAACTTAGCCTTTTCGAGGAGGTTGACAGGAACGAGAAGGAGGATCGTCTGGAAAAGACTGTCGACACGATACGGGAACGCTTCGGCAAAAAGAGCCTGATGCTCCTGGGAGAACTCGGAAACAAAGCTGAAAACAGGCGTGAAGAAGGTGATTCACAGAATCAAGACAAGGAATTTGATACAAAATAAAAGAATGATATAATAATCGCAGAAATTAGGGAGGTATGTGAATATGTGGATGAGCATAGATGAAGGTATCAGAAGCAGGATAAAAACCAATATCGTTAACTCAGCAAGATCTAGAATGATAATCTATCTTCTTCTTTTACTTCTTGTTGTATTAGTCGCATTCTTAATCGTTTCGGGCGACAGTATGCTTATGTCCATACCATTCCTTATAATCTTGATGATCGCGGTTGCTTTCGGCCTTTTGGCTGTATTCTACATTTATTATGCCGCTATCCGTGAAGATTCCAAGATCGTTGATGAAGCTCCATATATGGTGGTCGGTAAGGTAATCACAAAGATCTCCAATAATAAGGTTATAGTCAAGATCCCGGGCGAGAAGGTGAACTTTACCATAGACTGTGACAGAGAGTTTTATAAGAATGTTCACTCGGATTCACGTATCCTTGTTCTCGCTGTTTCCAAGAGAAACGAGAATGAGATGATCGGATTTGATCCTTCAACTTATGACACAGACGGAATACTCTGACGCCAACTCATATTTTCGAGAGCGATTCGGTTCCAAGGTATACAAAGCCTCTATAAGTCTCAAGGTTACCTGTCCTAACAGGGACGGCAGTAAGGGATCTGGAGGCTGTTTGTTTTGCAGCGAAGGCGGTTCGGGGGAGTTTTCCGCGTCTTCATTACTTCCTGTCAAAGAGCAGATAGATGAGGCGATCTTAAGAGTTTCCCGTAAGATAAAAGGTGAAGCCAGGTATATTGCGTATTTTCAAAGTTTTACCAATACTTATTGTGATCCTGATTACCTGGATGCAAGTATCAGCGAAGCGATGAATGACGACCGCATTTGTGCAGTTTCCATCGCAACAAGGCCTGACTGTATCTCCAAGCCGATCCTTGATGTTCTGGTAAGACAGAATAAGGTTAAGCCGATCATGGTGGAACTCGGGCTTCAGACTATCTTCGATGAGACGGCGAAGTGGTTTAACAGGTGCTATGAAACATGCGTTTTCGATGAAGCTGTAAGCCTTCTTAAAAGTTCAGGCATAGAAGTCATCGCTCATATCATATTCGGACTTAAAGATGAAACGACTGAGATGATGCTCCGGACAGTAAAGCACGTAGCAGATCTTCATGTCGACGGCGTGAAGTTCACCTGTCTTTATGTGCTTAAAGGGACGGGTCTTGAGAAAGAGTGGAAAGAAGGAAAGATCGATATCCTTACCCGTGACGGGTACTTTGATATAGTCGAAGAAGCTCTTAAGATCCTTCCTCCCGACGTGATCGTTCACAGGCTCACCGGTGACGGCCCCAAAAGTCTTCTCATAGAACCTTCATGGACAAAAGACAAGCGAAGTGTAGTAAACTATATTAACGGCAGATTTAAGGTCAGGAGGCGGTCATAATGAAGAAGTATATAAGCGAATATATGGCATCGGTTAAGAAATTTATCTCAGATGATCTTGCTTCTTCTGACAGGGAAACGATCCTTAAGGTTATGAAGGAACTTGAGACAAAGATCCTTTATTTCCAGCACGAGAGACTCATACACCTCATCGTTACCGTCCTTTTTGCCATCATGGAGATCATGTCCATCCTTAGCATGTTCATGGTCACGAGTATTGTCCCTTTGATACTCGCGTGCATGTTCCTGATACTTCTCGTACCATACGTCCTTCATTACTATTTTCTCGAAAACAGTGTGCAGGAGATGTACAGATTAAGAGATAAGATAAACGGATTTATTTCCTGAGTGCGTTTCCGGATTGATACTGTTTAAGTCCCAGATCACGCATGAGGTTTAATGCCAGTTCTTCCTTTGAAGCTGAGATGGAACTGAAGTGTTCCCAGTCTGTCAGATCGGTAAAGAAGAAAAACTCTACCGGAATACCGAAATTGCTCGGTGCATCATCTATCTGGCAGATCACGAGCTTTTCTTTAAGAACATGAGGATCTTTTTTGATCATCCTTGGAAGGATCTCCATAAAAACGCTTAAGTTTGTAAGCTTCCCGCAGCTGTCCTTTTTGGTCTTGAGGGCTTCCTCCAGATCTTCAAACTCACTGTATTCTTTGAGAAGTTCATCTGTTATCTCGATGTTCTTTACCGATTCCACATCCACTGAGATAGTCCTGAATGCTCTTCTTGCTTTATTATTCAGTACCGTATGCCAGTTCCTGAACGGAACAGAGAGAAAAGTGTAGGCAGGGATCGTATACAAAGTATTATCGAATGCAAGGATCTTTACGGAGATAAGTGAGATATCCTGAACAGTTCCTTCAACTTTTTCGGAAGGGATCTCGACCCAGTCACCGATGTGTACAAGATCATCGGAAGTGATCTGGACACCTGCGACAAGACCTAAGAGTGCATCCTTGAATACTATGGATATGATCGCCGTAAACGTACCGATACCACCGATCAGTACCAATGGACTTTGATTGATGAACAATGAGATGAGGATGATCGTAAGGACTATAAAGATAAGAGCTCTGACGATCTGAAGAAGACCTTTGATAGGACGTCTCTTGGCGATCGGTTTGGTACCGTAAAAATCTCCGATGATATTGATGATACAGTTTACAAGGATCATGAGAATGAAGATCAGGGCATAACTCATGATCTTTATTATCTTTGATTCATATCTCGGGAAGGCATAAGCAAAACTGCTTATGGTTACGCAGATGGCAAACCATGAAACGGAAGAAAGGAAATGTCTTTCCTTGGCTGATTTCGTGATCGTCTTTAATGTCTTGGTCTTTGCTCTGGAAGTGATTATCTTTGAGATGATGCCGAGCACGATACATATGATCACGCATGCCGCACAGACAACAAGAGCCTTGCTGACTGTTATCAGTATCTTTTCAACGGAATCAATAAATCCGAACGATTCAATTAACTTAGTGATGTTTTCGAAAATCATTGTAGTCACCTTTTATGGAAATGCTTTTTGTATTATATAAAAAAACATACAAAATATCATCTATGCTAAATTTGGAGGTTCTTGTAGAATGGAACTGTTTTAGTACGAATAGGAAAGGTATTGAATTACTATGATGACGATTATCGGAGGCTTTCTTATGGCCCTCGCAGACAGTGTCCCGGGTGTATCAGGCGGAACTGTCGCTTTTATCCTCGGATTTTATGATGAATTTATCAACTCCATATCCCTTCTCATCAAAGGCAAAAAGGATGAGAGAAAGAAAGCATTCTTTTTCCTTCTCAGAGTCGGTATAGGCTGGGCAGTGGGAATGGGACTTGCCGTATTTGTCTTGACTGCTGTTTTTGAGAAACATATCTATCTGATCAGTTCTCTGTTCATCGGATTTATACTTGCGGCTATCCCGTTGATCATAATGGAAGAGAAGAAGTGCCTCAAAGGTAAATACTATAATCTCATCTTCACGGTTATAGGTATTGCTGCAGTTGTAGGTATTACATTATTGAAGGCTAACCTTGCTACCGGTGAAGGTGAGTTTAAACTTACGGTAGGCAGTGCACTTTACTTGTTCGTTTGCGGTGCGCTTGCAGTCTGTGCAATGGTCCTTCCGGGAATTTCAGGTTCTACGTTGCTCCTTATCTTTGGTATATATATGACAGTTATTGGAGCAGTTAAGGCTGTTCTTACGTTCGATCTTAAGGCTGTTCCGATCTGCATTGCATTCGGGTTGGGTGTTATTGCAGGCGCTGTAGGCATAGTCGGACTTCTTAAAAAGGCCCTTTCAAAGTTCAGATCTCAGACGATATATCTTGTTATGGGACTTATGATCGGATCATTCTACGCTATCATCAGAGGACCTGAATCTCTCGATACGCCTAAGCCTTCTATGGATATCCATACATTCAGCATCGTATTCTTCATCATAGGTGTTGCGGTTATTGCAGGACTTCAGCTTCTTAAGTCGGTTATGGAGAAGAAGGCAAAAAAGAACGCTCCTGCCAAATAAGCGAGAAACGTTATACTTTGAAAGTCTAATCATTTGTGCGACTTCACAACATAATTATTATACAGCCTTGGGCATCTTGTATAAAGTGTACAAAATGCACAAGGTTTTTCATATTATTTGGAAAACATTACAATTGTGTTACAGGCATACCCGTTATATACTTAAACTAGCTCCAGGGAATACGAGAACACAAAGTTTTCGAACCACGGTCGCCGACATAGATCATTGATCTGTCGGAAGCGAGCAGCGATTGACGGGATGGGATGCCATCCGCAAGTCGCAGGTTGTAACAGTTTAGTCGATTCGGATTTTTGTCCGCGGTTGAGTGAGAGGTCGCCACCGATAGGAAAGGTTCGAGGTTTGAGACTTAACGGTACATCTTAATCGTGCGAACCGAGTAGCCGGTTTTAGTTTATGACAGCTGTTGATGAAGTGACAGCGATAAACGATGAAAGTGAGTAACGACTGATTAGGCGGTGAAAAGGGTCATTGTTTGGGAGTTACGTTAAGGGCAATGGCAATCGGTTAGGTGTTATGGCTGATAGAGGCTCGGCACAGTAAAGGACTTGTTGGTTATGAGAGATCAGAGTGGATTGGTTCGCTGGAGCTTTTCTATGCATAAAATGTCGTTCTCGGAATTGGGGACGACTTTTTTGTGTTCTAGCCGTTCATCTATATAAATAAAAACTTTTGATTTTGTATACTTGCTGTTGTAGAATGTATTTGTTCTTTATTTATTCGGAGGGTTACTATGAAGCGTTTTTTAATCTATTTTTTGACTTACATCCTTGTAACGATCTTCTCTGCAGTTATCGTATGGAGTATTTGGACACTCCTTAAAGGTGCTTCTCAAGATACTATGTTTGATAAAGCCAGTGGTGTTATTCAAATGGCATCATCTCCGCTTGCAAGAGCTGACCAGGATAAGACACTTTTGGCGGATCGTTGGAGGATTCAGTTTACTCAAAACATTAAGGTTTCTTACCAGTACAATGGCAAGAAGTATGTTGAAGAGAGAGAACTGGTAGTTCACACTGATTATTATGATACAGAGGTGTCTCCACAAGGCAAAACATATAACACACCTTATGTAACTGGCGCAGCAGTTCAGATCTTCGTTAATAAGCAAGATCCTAGTATTTTCCAGCTTGCCGATACTGGTGAAGCACATGAAGTACCTCTTAAAGATGTTCTTAAGTTTGCTATTCCTGCGTATGCATTGATCATGATCTTGTTTACGATCTCCTTCATCAAGAAAGAGAAGAGAGTCAAGAAAGAGAATTTCTACCACAAGTACGGTATGGACCGCGATCAATTCTAATTATCGAAATAATAACGGGGCTGTCTCACATGTAGTGAGGCGGCCCCTTTTTAACGGAGTATACGGGATTTGAACCCGTGCCCCCACACTTATGGTGTGGTGCGCTCCCAACTGCGCTAATACTCACCCAAGCTGATTATAACAGAAGCAACATACCCCGCACAAACGAGCCTTTTAATTGGTTTGTGTTAGTAATTAGTTATGCTATAGTTATGCTATAATTAACCGAACATCTGCTGACCACAAAGGAGTTTTAATGATATGAATACCGGTAATAAGGTTTCTGAGATCTTGAATGATATCGGAGATGAGGATTATACCAGAACGGCTGATGCCAAAGCTTTGGCTTTCTTTTACAATTCCAGAGGCTTCGAGAAAGTCGTACTGGAGAAAAATGCCGTAACAGGTGACGATATGGATCTTCGTATCGAACTTGAAGCAGTTAATGCACATTTCCACACAACTCTTGAGAGAAGACATCTCGGAAATAAGGTTGCTGCTTTCATCAGAAAATGGTCTTGGAAGATCAGATGCAAGTTGTTCAGACCTATGTTTTATGAACAAAATGAGATCAACGGTCATATCGTTGCTTCTTTAAATGAACTTAACAGGATGAGGGGCGAGGTTGAGATGGAACTTTCCAACCTTCGTAACTGTGTCGCTAAGTTTAATACGCAGAATCAGTATCTAGCCGAGCGTATCAACAGACTTCAGGAACTCGCGGATTATCTTGATATCCCTATGAGTTCCGGTCTTACTGATGTTGAGTATGAGCAGTTCGAGAATAATTTCAGAGGCTCCACAGAGAAGATAAAGGAAAGAATGAAGATGTATGTTCCATATTTTAAGGATGCATCTGATCTCGTACTCGATATCGGCTGTGGCAGAGGTGAGTTCCTTGAACTTATGAGAGAAAATGACATCAAGGCTAAGGGCGTTGATATTTTCGAGCCTTTTGTAAGCAGATGTAAGGATAACGGACTTGATGTAGTAAGCGGCAACGGACTCGGATTCCTGGCAGGTGCCAAGGATGATTCTCTTGGAGGTATCTTTGCTGCTCATGTTATAGAGCATGTAGCAAGTCAGGATCTTGTTCTTCTTTGTAAGAATGCTCTTCGTGTCGTAAAGAAGGGCGGATACGTTATTTTCGAGACACCGAATCCTATGTGTCTTTCCATCTATACAGATGCTTTCTATATCGATCCTTCTCACAGAAGGCCGGTTCACCCGCTTTATATCGAGTACATCATGCGAATGGTCGGCTTCGAGGATGTAAAGATCGTTTATATCGATAAGAGCCGTGCAGGTGACGGCATCCCTGAGATAAAGGGAGAAGGCATCGAGAACCTCGATGAGGTCAACGAAGCGATCAAAAAGATGTCCGATAAGATCTACGGATGTCAGGATTTCGCGGTCGTTGCGCGCAAGTAATTTCGAAGGGGAAACATTATGAAGATAGCTGTAGTAGCACCAAGCCCGGTACCGTTCAGGATCGGAGGTATCGAGAATCTGGTATGGGGTATCTGCGATTATATCAATAAAGAGACGGAGCACAGTTGTGATCTCATCAAACTTCCGTCAAGGGAATTGGATTTCTGGTCTTTGATCGATACATATAAGGCTTTCTATGATCTTGATCTGAGCCACTTTGATGCAGTCATTACGAGCAAGTATCCTTGCTGGATGATAAGACATGAGAATCAGGTAGTTTATATGGCCCACAGATTAAGGGGCCTTTATGACACGTATCATTTCCATCAGCTTCCTTTCGAGACTGACAGAAAATGCGTATTCGTTAACAGGATCCTTGACTATATGAAGGAAAATCCTAAGCCTGAATCACTCGATAAGTTCTTTGATATGGTCTATGGACTTAAGGATCTTCGAATCCCTGACAGATATTATATCTTCCCGGGACCGTTCATCAGAAGTCTTGTTATGTACATGGATAATTTCGGAATGTCATATTGCGGAAGAAATAATTTCTTCTCAATATCCGATACGGTCAAGAAGAGGACCGAGTATTTCCCTTCGGGAGCATCAGTAAAGACTTTATATCCTGAATCCGAAAAGCATGATACAACGACAGGCAAATATGAGCATGTCTTCATGATCAGTAGACTTGATACTGCGAAAAGGATAGATCTTCTCGTTAAGGCAATGAAATATGTTAAGTCTGACGTTAAGCTCAAGATCGCAGGTACGGGTCCTTGTGAAGCTGAACTTAAAGCGCTTGCAGGAGACGACAAGAGGATCGAATTCTTAGGTTTTGTAAGCGATACGGAAGCATCTGACCTTTATGCCAATGCTCTCGTTATCCCATATTTCCCATATGATGAAGATTACGGATATATAACCTGTGAGGCCATGATGCACAGTAAACCTGTCATTACGACCAAAGATGCAGGCGGACCTACGGAATTTACAGTTGATAATGAGACAGGATTTGTAGTAGATACGGACCCTGAACAGATAGCAAAGGCGATCGACTATTTTGCAGAGCATCCAGAAGAAGCCGAGAGAATGGGTAAGAATGCCTATGAGAAGGTAAAGGATATCTCATGGAAAAATGTCGTCGACGAACTTATAAAAGAACTTAAGGGAGACGGAGTCCGTAAGAAGATAACTGTCCCTGTTACATTTGGAGTTTATCCGGCGCAGGGAGGCGGTCAGGAAAGACTTTTAAGCCTTTATAAGTGTGTGTCGGAGGCTTACGATGTTGAGTTCGTAACCAATGTTATCGACCATGTAAAAGAAAAGGAGACCGTAAATATCAAGTTCGGTCTTAAAGAGGTGAAGGTTCGTGTCTCTGAAGCTATGCGCACAAAGACACGAGCATACGAGGAAGAACTCGGATGTCCTTCCGGTGATATAGTTAACCTTCTTGATTATGAGCTTAATCCGGAATATATCGCTGCATTCAAGGAATCCGTGAAAAGCGGTGATCTTGTTGCGTTCTCACATCCTCATCTTTATAACATGTATAAGTCCATGGGCATCGATAAACCGTTCGTTTATGAGGCTCAGGATGTTGAATACAAGATAAAGAAAGAGATGTACAAGGACTGCGAGACCAAAGATCGTCTTTTGAAGGCTTTATTTGAGGCTGAGAAGGCTTGCTGTACGGAAAGTAAGTTCATCATCACCTGTTCCGAGAAAGACAGGGACGACCTTGTTGAGCTTTATTCCATCGACCCTGATAAGGTCCTTGTTGTTCCTAACGGAGTTGATGTCCTTAAGACACCTTTTACTTCCGTCGAGAGCAGGATCAAGAAGAAGAATGCTTTAAATCTCGGTTCGGGAAAGACAGGTATCTTTATGGGTTCGTATCATAAGCCTAATCTTGAGGCTTGCGAATTCATTATCGACATGGCTCATAAGTGTAAGGACACGGCGTTCCTTCTTATGGGAAGCCAGTGCTATCACTATAATCAGATGTCCCTTCCTATCAACGTCGGACTTCTGGGCTTTGTTGATGACGATGTAAAGCAGAATCTCTTCGAGACATGTGATTTTGCCGTTAATCCGATGTTCTCGGGTTCAGGTACAAATCTTAAGATGTTTGATTATATGTCTGCAGGTATCCCTATCATCACGACTGAATTCGGTACGAGAGGTATCGATGACAAATCTGCGTTTATCGTATGTGATAAAGATGAGATGGCAGATAAGATCAATTCCTTTGTTCTTGAGGAGCAGACAGATCGTGTCAAGAAGGCCAGGATCCAGGCAGAGAGCACGTTTGACTGGCATGTTATCGCTAAGGAATATATCGACAGGATAGGCTCTTGTCTGTGATATCTGAAATACTTGACGAACTTTTTTTAATTCGTTGTTGACAAACGTGTATACGTTGTTTATAATCTCTTTGCGCTTGAGAGAGCGCCCCAGTAAAACAACGGCATGGAAGCTTAGCTCAGCTGGGAGAGCATCTGCCTTACAAGCAGAGGGTCACAGG
>CAMVBS010000018.1 GCA_947165785.1 uncultured Clostridia bacterium
GATCCTTTGTGGGTAGAGGACGACGCCAAGATAAAGGACGTATATGTCTCCGCTTACCGTAAGCTCTTCCCGGGTACTACCAAATCCGATATCAAAGCCTGGAGACTTACAAAGATCAGATATGCAGTTTCCGAGAGATTCCCTGACACGGATCTTACCGAGCCTGCACCGAATGTCTTCATCTGTTCTTCGGCACTCGTTTCCACCAATGCGACTTCTCTTCCGGAGAACCGTATGGACGGTGTTGTAACACTTGCCAACAGGATCTGCGAGAAGATCCTTAATAATGCATCTCAAAGTGAGGAAAAGGTCAATGAGAACTAATAAGCCGGTCAAGTTCAATTATCTGAAGTTATTGTTGCTTTTGACGCCGCCGATATTCACGTTCCTGTTCTCCATCTGCCTTATGCCGATGGTCGATACTCTGAATGTTACCGTGTGGCACATCGCTCTCATGATCTTCGGATTTGTCGCTCTTCCTCTGACCACCTACATCTTCAAGGATTTCGGAAGCGGCGGATACTTCCTCTCGAAAACAGTCGGTATCCTTTCTATCAGTCTTCTTACCTGGACTTTCACTTATCTCGGAATATGGAGATTCAACAAACTGTTCCTGATAGCAGTGATGCTCGCATTTGCCGTTCTTCTTTACGGCCTCGGGATAACTCGTAAGAGCTTTCTTTCCAAAGTAACCGAGCAGGGCGTCATAACAAAGATGTTGATCGAAGAGTTCGTCTTCGCTTTCGTCTTTGTACTCCTTTGTTTCTTCAAGGGAATGTACCCTGACATCAACGGACAGGAAAAGTTCATGGACTACGGCTTTATCATGTCGATGTTAAGATCCGATAAACTCCCGGCAAATGATATGTGGCTTTCGGGCTGCAAGATCAACTACTACTATTTCGGTCAGTTCATCTACGCTCTCATCATCAAACTGTTCGGATTCGCACCTCAGTACGGTTACACACTTTCCATGTGTACTGCGATCGCTCTTCCGTTCGCTTCCGCTTTTACAGTAGGAACAATGCTCATCGAATTTGCAAAGAAGCACGGATTCAACGGACATCCTTGTGCTAAATATATCTGCGGAGTACTTACCGGTCTTACAACGATCATATTCGGAAACTCTCACTCTTTCTTCTATGATCCTGATTCGCTCGGTAACTCCTTCCTTCAGACAATGAAGTCAAACGGAAAGGATGTTGGTGAGATCTCAAGTTTCTTCTATCCTGACAGCACAAGATTCATAGGTCATAACCCTGACGTAAAGGTCGTTGATGCTCTGACGGGAGAGATCATAAAGGACAGCGATTTTACCATCCACGAATTCCCGTTCTACTCTTACCTTGTAGGAGACCTTCACGCTCACGTTATCTCAATGATGGTAGTCATCCTCGTTATCGCTTTGTGCATCGCTCTTCTTTATCAGGTTCAAAGACCGGGGATCTATGAGAAGACCAGATCATCAGTCTTGAACTTTCCGGGAAACGGCAGATCAGTCTTCAGATTGAGCCAGATCTCTTATAAGAACCTCAGATATGAGTTATCTCTCGTAAAGCTTCCGGGACTTTTTGCAGCAGCGATCCTTCTCGGTATCGCTCAGATGACGAACTACTGGGATTTCCTGATCTATTTCATCTTCTGTGCAATGGCTTTCCTAGTACTTAACACTGTAAGATCAAAGAGCTTTATCTATCCGTCGACATTTATCGCATTCGGAACTGACCTTCTCCTGATCCTTACGGTCTATATGGCTTTTTCCGAGCGTGTCCTCGTTCATGTGGGACTTCAGATACTTGTCCTCATAGTCGGATTCCTGTTCGTCTACCTGTTCCCTTCTGCACTTACAAGGACGTCATTTATGATGAACATCCTGTTTGTCATATCAAATATCGTAGCGATCCCGTTCAATATGAACTTCGATATGATCTCCAACAAAGTTGCTCTCGTTAAATCAAGAACGTCTCTGTTCCAGTTCATGATCGTTTGGGGCACTCACCTTATCATCTGTGCGATATTCATCGTGTTTACGATCATCTCCAAGAACTACATGAGTTCAAGGAAGAAGAACAAGATTTCCGTCGTTCTTTTCGATCAGCCTTCAGAAGGATATACAAATGTGTTCGCGAAGTTCTTCGGCGAGAGGAACCTCTGCGACATCTTCGTCTGCGGCATCGCGATAACAGGTCTTCTGATGCTTATAGCACCTGAGATCATCTATGTCAGAGATATCTATACAAGCGGATATCTGAGAGCAAATACGATGTTCAAGTTTACGTTCGCAGGTTTCATAATGCTCTCGATCGTGATCGCTTATGCAGTCATCAGACTCTTCTGGTTTGCTTCCAAAAAGGGCGGATACAGTTTCACAGCTTTCTCGCTCGCGATCGTATGTGCCGTACTTCTTCTTGTTCCTGCACACTTTACTCTCCTTTCTCTCGAGCAAAGATGCGGAAGCCTTAAGAAGTCCAACTTCAAGACTTTGGATGGTACAGCATATATCGATCATTACACGAGCAGCAATCTCGGAGAAGAACCTCGCGAGGCAGGAAACCTTAAGGGAATTAAGGAGTGCATCGACTGGTTTAACAATAACGTAGAAGGAAGCCACGTCATCTGCGAAGCATACGGCTACTCTTACACGGACAACAATATCATCTCTTCATATACAGGACTTCCTACTGTCTTCGGCTGGTATACTCATGAGCAGCTCTGGCGTTTCCACGGTATCGTTGACGAAGAAAAGGACATTCTCGTGTCTGATCCTGAAAAGGATGTTAACGAGCTTTACATCAATCCGAGACACAATGATATCAACATTATCTACACAAGCAGCGATGCGAATGAAGTAATCTCCGTTCTTGCAAAGTACAACGTCGAGTATATCGTTGACGGACCGTTTGAACAGCAGCTCTACGGCGGTTATGACAACATGGATACGTTCAACCAGATCTCTAAGCTCGTTTATGACAAAGACGGAGTTAAGGTTTACAAAGTACGCTGATCACTCGATACTCTTAAGCGATTCAGCCATATCTATCCTGTCGATCTTGCGGAGCATAACAAGATCCACGATGATCGAGAACAGGAATACAGTCAAAAGCGAGAATACATAGCTCTGCGGCAAGATGAGGACCTTGTAAGTTACGAGGTCCATCTTTATCTGTGAGATAACGAATGAATGCAAAAGGATGCCCAGAGGGATTCCGACTACAAAGCCCAAAAAGACGAGTATGAAATTCTCACGGAATACATATCCTCCCGTCTCTCGCCTGTTAAATCCGAGGACCTTCAAAGTAGCGATCTCCCTGATCCTTTCCGTAATGTTTATGTTATTGAGATTAAAAAGGACAATGAACGCGAGAAGAGCCGCGCAGCCGATTACAAGGATAACCACGTAATTCAGCTGTTCCATCGTCTCGCCGAATGTCTTCCTGCTTTCTGCCGTGACATTCCAAGCCTTGGATATGTCGTTTTTCCCGATAAAGGAACCGTACTCATATGACTTATCATCCGGCACGCGGTAGAATGCCGTATTAACCTTATATTCCTCCTCGAAAACGTCAGCATACGTCTCAGCGTTTATGATCGCATAATGGTATACATAATTCTCGAAAATATACTCAATCTTGAGCGTAAACGTCTTACCTTCATCACCATATTCGAAGGTTATGTCATCACCGACCTTAAGCTTATTGCTGTCAGCGAGCTTACTTGTTATTCCGACGCAGCCGTTCGAAGGAAGCTCATAGTTCTTCCCTTCAAAATGAGGTCTTATAAAATTAGTCAATGAAGGATCTGATGTCGAGATAAGTTCAACGTTACGGATCGCTTCCTTGCTGTTATGCTTGATGTTCGTATTGTTTACAAGGACCTGCTCAGCATTAACACCCAAGGACTTATTTGCATCATTAAAAAGCTCGTTCATCTCCGATACCTTAACGTCATCATCAAACGTCACGGAGACATCATAGGTCATGATCTCGTCGTACTGGAAATTAATAAGATTATCAATGGAATCCTTAAGACCGAATCCGGTTATAACGAGCGCCGTACAACCCGCGATACCGACGATCATCATCCACATCCTCTTTTTGAACCTGAATACGTTACGTGCAGAGACCTTGTGAAGGAACTTAAGTCTCTTCCACAAAGGCTCGATCCTCTCAAGAAGGATCCTCTTTCCTGACTGCGGAGCCTTAGGACGGACAAGTTCGGCAGGCTCTTCGGTAAACTCGCCGATACACGTGACGATAGTTACTCCTACAGAGCAAAGAAGCGACACGAACAAAGAGATCGCGAGGATGAGATAATCGATCTTGAACGTGATCGGAGCAAAGCCGTACATCATCTCATAGACTTTCCAGATAACATAAGGGAAAAGCCTGGTTCCGCCCATAAAGCCTCCGACACAGCCGATTACAGCTGCAAGGCCGGAGTAGATTACGTACTTCATGACTATGGCAGTCTTTGTATATCCGAGAGACCTCATGGTGCCTATCTGAACACGCTCATCCGCTACCATGCGCTGCATCGTCGTAGAACATACAAGCGCCGCGATGGCAAAGAAGAACAACGGGAATACTTCCGCCATTCCGTCTACGATCTTCGCATCGTTTTCAAAGCACACATATCCCACGTTGGTATCGCGCTTAAGAACATATACATCAGGATCCTCAAGTGATTCGATCTGAACCTTATAGTGCCCCAGGAGTCTTGAAGCAGATGCTGCATTCATGGCAAGATCAGATTTGGCATAATCAAGTTCGAACTGACCGTCATGGAAATCCGTAAGTCCGTCTTCATATTCCTTCTTGGCATTTTCCAGTTCCTCAGTTCCCTCTTCATAATCCTGAAGTCCTTTACTGAGCTGGGATCTGCCTTCGTTATAGTCATCAACATACGACTCATACTGAGCCTTCTGAGCAAGAAACTCCTCATACGCCTCATCATAAGCTGCAAGGCCTTCCTGATACGCCGTTTCCGCTTCTTCGATCGAAGTTATATTAGCGACAACCTCATCGTACTGAGCCTTTACATCCGGGTAATTCGTATCGATAAGCGTAACTGCATCCACGATCTGCTGAAGGCCTTCTTCAGTAAGATCCGGGGCACCTGCCTCAAGTCCCAGCCTGTATGCTTCCTCATTCTCGACAAGCACCGCGCGCTGATCTTCCATCTCGGTAAGCGCAGCACTCAATTGGTCTCTGGCGGCATAAAGATCCGGAAGAAGAGGCCTTACCTCATCGAGCTTCGTATTGGCATCGTCAAGTTCTTTCTTCTTCTCGTCAAACGTTTCCTGAGCTTCTTCTATCTTAAGACCGTTGGCCTCGAGTTCGAGCTTTGCCGCATCGAGCTGCTCATCAGATGACTCGAGTTTTTCCGATGCATCGGCAAGCTCCGTCTCACCGTCTTCGATCTGAGTCTTGGCATCCTTTAACGTATCCCTTGCTTCATCGATGTCTTTTTGAGCCTTATCGATCTCTTCCCATGCATCATCAAGAGTGTCCTTATATTCCTTAAGGCCATCCTCATAATCCTTTTTTGCGTCGTTCACGAGGTCATCGAATCTCGCGTTTATGACATCTTCGGTCTTGCTTTTGATCGTATCCTCAAAGGCATCAACATTATCCTCATACTTATCGGAATATGTCTCGAGATCACTGTTAAGCTTAACGAATGCTTCGGTATAATACTCGAAGTCCATGCCGTCCTTCTGAACGAAAACAAAATAATTTATGGAACCGCCTCCGACATCAGTCGTACCTTTCTGAAAGTTCAGATAGTAAGGCGTTCTTACTCTTCCCACGATCTTATATTCTTCATATGCAAAACCGTCACTGCCCTCGACGACGAGCTTATCTCCGATAAAGGAACTGTCACATGCATAAGCATCGATAACGACTTCATCCGGAGCAGACGGCAACCGTCCTTCCTCGAGTTCAAGGATATTTACGCCTTCGGTTATCGTGTGAAATCTTACTACATCTATGATCTCATCCTTCTGTGTATTTCCTGCTCGAAAACGTGAAGCAAGCGTATCGGCGAAGAATGCCCCTTCACATGCTCTTACCCCTTCGGTTGTCTTTATCTTATCGATGTCCTCATCAGTAAAACCGATAGTCGATATAAGTCTGTAATCAAAGAGAGCATGATCTCTTATGTACTTATTACCCGTCAGCATAAAGGAAGGCATGGTAACTTTAAGTCCGGAGAAAAAACCGACTCCGAGCGCAATGATCGAGAGTATCGCTACAAATCTTACGATACTTCCCTTTATGCTCCTGAAAACGACCTTCCAATAGCTGATATTCATAGATCACCACTCGATGGCATCGACCGGGACCGGATTCTCGTTTACAACGTTGCTTTCAACTTTTCCGCTCTTAAGTCTTATGACTCTGTCTGCCATCGCGGTAAGTGCCGAGTTATGCGTAATGATGACGACCGTCATTCCCTTGCCTATACAGAGTTTTTGAAGAAGTCTTAATATCGCTTTACCCGTCTGATAGTCAAGAGCTCCCGTAGGCTCATCACACAAAAGGAGCTTCGGATTTTTTGCAATGGCTCTCGCGATGGCAACACGCTGCTGCTCGCCGCCCGAAAGCTGAGCCGGGAAATTCTTCATTCGGTCAGACAATCCGACCTCGGCAAGGATCTTTTCAGGCTCCATGGGATCTTTGACGAGCTGAGACGCCATCTCAACGTTTTCGACGGCGGTCAGATTAGGTATCAGATTATAGAACTGAAATACAAATCCGATGTCGTTTCTTCTGTATAGGGCAAGATCCTTGTCACTTAATGACGAGATCTCCCTTCCGTCCAGAAAGACATTTCCCTTGGTAAGCTTATCCATTCCGCCCATGATATTAAGGAGCGTGGTCTTTCCCGCACCGGATTGGCCGAGTATTACGCACAGCTCACCTTTTTCGATATAAAAATCGGCGCCGTTGAGGGCATTAACCTCAACGTCACCGGTCTTGTATGTTTTTCTTACATCACGAAATTCAATATATGACATAGATCACTCGTCTCTTGCGATTACTCTTACAGGCCTTAAAAGATAGCCGTCAAAGCTTATGTTCTTCTTGCTCTTTATATCGAGAATAAGTCTCGGACATGAATCAAAGGCATACATATCGATCCTGGTACCGTCAGGAACATATATATAAGCAAGTTTGTCATCATACATGAACGCACCCTCACCTATAAACGACAGATCTTCAGGAAGATATACATATTCAAGATCCTCGCAACTTGCAAGACCGCTTGCTCCGATAGACGTCAAAGTATCAGGAAAGATTATTATCCTTAACTGATCGCAGTTTGAAAGTCCGCTCTCACCGATGGATGTTATCTTCGAATCCTCATCGAAAACAAGTTCAAAGATATCATGCGCGGCAGCAGGCAGGATCAGCTCACCTGAACCTGATATGGTGCATACTCCGTTCTCATCGATGGAATATGTAGCACTTGGTCCGCAGCCTCCCTGCTTAGGAATGGAGTGCGAGAAATCCGCATTCTGTACGATATGTGAGTAGGAAACAGACTCCAAAGGTATAAGGAACCAGTCTCTTCTGGATTCACCCGGAGTAAGCGTTCCCTTGTCATAGGTATTGAACATATCCCACGTAGGATCCAATGTAAGCCACTTACCGTCAAGATAAACAACTGCCCAGGCATGGTTCTCTGTTTCAAATTCTTTCATCTCTCCGATCATCCAAAGATCAGCAGGTGCTGAAGCAAAACCGTATACCTCGGTAGCAGGTATTCCGCATACTCGGCAAAGAGCAACGAACACATTGGAGAAGCCTTCACATACCGATATCTTTCTTCTTAAGAGAGTAAGGACATCATCGGAATATCCGACATCGTTATCATAATCGAGCTGTTCCATGTCATAGTAGAAAGTATCGACGATCATGGAGTAGATGGCATATACCTTCTCATAATCAGTCGTGCATCCCTTGGTGATCTCTTCAGCGATCCTTTGGACATCATCATTATCGATCTCGATGTCTATCTGTCCCTTTGTAAATGATTCATACGGATCACCGAACTGATCAAGTTTGAGCATCCTTGACTTGTTCTGCTGATACATGGCAGGCTCGATAAAGAATACACCTTCATCACCACGTGATATCTCGACCATCTCATCGAGCATTTCCCTGTCGGAGAACGTAATGAGGGTTGAAAGAAGATACGGTTCGTTTTCTTTAAGAGTGGAACCGTCGAGCTCAACGGAACCCGTTCCGCTTTCCTGCTTTACCTTACCCTGAGTCATCTCATCGATGATGAGGATATCGACATCGGAGACGGCTCCTGTCGTTGTAGCTATGAGGCTGTTGCCTTCCACCGATAAAGTTACGGATTCACCGGGTGCTCCGTAGTAAGTAAAAGACGTATAGGAAGCCTCGTGTTTTGACGGATCAAAATCAGGATCAGGAAGAGCAGGAGCCATGTAAGGAGCGGCTGCTCTTATCTCGTGTCCCGGTCTTGAAACATTATAGTCTTTGGGACCGACGCCGATCCCAAAGACTATAGATGTGCACAATGCAAATGATAATACCTGTTTGATCATATCCCGTTATTCCTTATTCTCACTTGTACTCAACAGCAGCCTTGATAGCATCTTCAACGCTAAGCTCTACTGTCTCGCCTGTAGCTCTGTACTTAACTTCCACGATACCCTCAGCAGCTCTTCTGCCGACAGTGATCCTTACAGGGATACCGATAAGATCGCTGTCCTTGAACTTAACGCCCGGGCGCTCGTTTCTGTCATCGATAAGAACATCGATACCTGCATCGAGGAGCTTATCATAGATGCTCTCGGCAAGGTTCATGCACTCTTCGTCAACTACCTTGGTAGGTACGACAACAGCCTTGTAAGGAGCAACCTCAGCAGGCCACTTGATACCGTCTTCGTCGTTATACTGCTCGATAACCGCAGCAAGTGTTCTTCCTACACCGATACCGTAGCATCCCATGATCATCGGGTTTTCCTTACCGTCCTTGTCAAGGTATACACAGTTCAAAGCCTTGGAATACTTGGTGCCGAGCTTAAAGATATGTCCTACCTCAACGCCTCTGCACATAGCAAGCGGCTTACCGCACTTAGGGCACTTGTCACCTTCAACTACGTTTCTTACGTCAGCGACCTTTGTAGCCTCAAAGTCTCTTCCGTAGTTTACGTTCTTAAAGTGGTAATCTGTCTCATTAGCACCTACGATGAAGTTCTCCATTGCAAGCACTTCAGGATCGACGATAAGATCGATCTTCTCCTTAAGATCGATAGGACCTGCAAAACCAACCTTGGCACCTGTGATCCTCTCTACATCATCGAAAGCGGCAAGGTTCATCTCTGTTGCATCATAAAGGTTGCCGAGCTTGGTCTCGTTGATCTCACGATCGCCTCTTACCATTACTGCAACGATCTTGCCGTCAATATCATAAAGGATAGTCTTTACGAAGCTCTTAGGATCGGAATCCATGAATCCCATGAGTTCTTCGATCGTCTTAACGTTAGGAGTATGGATCTTCTCAACTTCCTTCATCTCGAAGTCCTTAGCAGGCTCCGGTGCGATAGTGGAAGCCTTCTCTTCGTTAGCTGCATAAGAACACTCTGTGCAGTAGCAGATAGCGTCTTCACCGACTACGCTCTTGACCATGAACTCCTGAGAACCGGAACCGCCCATGGCACCTGAGTCAGCATCAACGATGATGTAATCAAGTCCGAGCCTGTCGAAGATCCTGCAGTATGCCTTGTACATTGTCTGATAAGAAACATCAAGACCAGCCTCATCCACATCGAAGGAATAAGCATCCTTCATAACGAACTCACGAGCACGCATTACGCCGAATCTCGGACGCTTCTCATCACGATACTTGTGCTGGATCTGATAAAGTGTAACAGGAAGCTGCTTGTAAGATCTGATAGTGTCTCTTACGGCCTCGGTAAAAGGTTCCTCGTGCGTAGGACCGAGACAGAACTGACGTCCGCCTCTGTCGAGAAGTCTGAACATCTCAGGACCGAACTTATCCCATCTGCCTGATGCCTGATAAACTTCTGCAGGAAGGACTGCAGGCATGATGAGCTCCTGAGCTCCTGCTCTGTCCATCTCTTCCCTGACGACTCTTTCCACATTTCTGTATGCTTTATAACCTACAGGCATGAAAGAATAGATACCGGATGCGACCTTACGCATCAAACCTGCTCTGAGCATGAGCTGATGAGAAGGTATCTCCGCATCGGAAGGAATCTCTCTCTGGGTTGCCATAAATAACTTAGAAACTCGCATATCGATCTCCTGACTATATATATTATATTTTTATTAACAAATAAGCACTCTCTAGTATAATTGCACGGCTCGGATTTTGCAAATGCAAACACACTTTTTCGAGCTATTTGATCAGGAAATCACGAACACATCTCATCGGAGATATCAAAGACATAAAATCTCTTGTACTTATAGTTTATCTTACTGTCGATGATCTCAGACTTGAGATTGTAATAGTCGGGATCGATATTTCTAAAGAAGTCAAATGTAGATGAATGTTCCTTATAGACCGTAAGGTCAGTAACGACCTTACCCTTACTGTTGAGTTCAAAATCATTGAGGGCCGCACAGTCGTATACATCCTTTTCTTCACCGCTGTCGGATCTCATCGTTATCTTTACTATGGAGTAGAGATAACAGTCATTTTCAGTAGTGATAAGGTATGAGTTAATGATCTCCGGATCACCTTCACGCTCCCAGGTCTCACCGGACAAATCTGTATAAGAGTCGATATCCTCCTTTTCCCTGTCAATGATCGCCTCACGTATCGAATCATAAAGTTCACTGTCAAATTCGGCAGGAGTAAGCCTTGAACCCGGATCCCATTCATCCGCCTGAGCCAGTTTGGCCTCACGGTTCTTTATGTTTCTTCGTTCCTCCACTTTACTGGATGCAAACAAAAGAAGGCAGAACAGAGCAGATATGAGTAATGGGACCATGATTATGTTACGTAAGGTCCTGAAAAAATCACGTCTTTCCTTGATAACCTCTTCCTTTTTCTTAAGCTTGTACTCCTCTTCCTTGATCGCATTCATTTCCTTGTAGCGGGCTTCGAGTGCGGCAGTACTTCTTTCAAGCGAGAGTCGGATGTATTCTTCAGCGTTTTGGATGTATTCATACTCGACATCCGATGAATCCTTCTGGATATCAAAAGTGCCTCCGCAGTACGCGCAGAACAGTTTCTCACCGTCCTGCTTAAGAGGGCCGTTACAATTCCTGCAATTAAGGTCTCTTAACTTCATGCATCTTCACCTCCCTTGCCGAAGAATTCGGAAAGATCGATCTTTTCCGCTCCGTCGAAATTCTCTCTCTCGAGCTGTCCCAACTCATAATAAGAATGATAACTGACATCGACCGCACCGTAATGCTCAGGATCAAAACCGATTCTTCCGTTTGGCTTTTTCTCGACATTATCGAATTCCGCATAAGTGTATATATCCACTGTCTCGTCTTCATCCGTATCAGTCATCCTGTAGGTTGCTCTATACGCGATATAGAACTTATTACGGGTATAATCTCTCCCTCTGAACTCTTTTGTCTCGGAAGTGATATATGCAGCGACAGGAGTCGGAAGGCCGACTATCTCGCATGTTCTTTCTTCTCCGTAGATCTCTGTGACGTACGGTTCAAACAATTCACCCGAGCGGAACCAGATACCGTCAGCTGAAGCATTGTAGATAAAATTCGGATCAGCGAGGATCTGCTCGGCAGAAAGAGTTCTGGCCTCAGCCTCATCTTTACCGCGCAGTTTACTCTCGATACGGGAAGGTGCTGCTACCACGGTAATGATATAAACGATAAGTCCGATCATTAAGATGAACATCATCGAAAAAGTGATAACAGTCGTAACGAGAGCACTTACGGCTGTTCTTGTTCTTTTTTGTATCTCATACTGAGCTTTTCTTCTGGCTTCCTCATCCTTATACGCTTCGCGGAACTCGAAATCCTTTTTGAGCACCTCTTTATCGCGCTCGATCATCATCCTCGTTCTGTCAGCCTCAGTTAAAAGTCTTGAGTATTCAACATCCGTGTCTTCATAATCAACTTCAAAAGCAGCACCGCAACTGCTGCAGTAAAATTTGTCACACTGCTGGTTCAAAAGACCGCTGCAACGCGGGCATTTAAGATCAGTAAGTTTCATCTCCCGGCCTCCTTACCAAAAAGATCAGCTGTTCGAAAAGTCAATGTCGGTCTTACCTATAACATTGCCTTTCCCAACGATAATTCGGTCGAACGATTCCCTGTCATAAACCGAAATATCTTTTTCCTTGTCATACACTTCGCGGGTGTGAGGCGAATAGTCGAGCCTGTATCCGTTCTCACAATCCTTGTCTTTGTGGATAATGAAATAGACCGGACAACAGATATCATATCTTTCACCTGTCTCAACATCCTCAAATACCGCATTGTAGACAAAGTAGATATTGTCAACCTGCTCCATAGATAAGACAAATACATCTTCAAGAGTGTATTCCCCTGTCGACATTGCTGTTATCTCAGGATCTCCAAAAACGAGTTTGCCTGAATTATAGTATTTCATCTCATATTCGGCAGATTCATAGAGTTTTTGCATTGCCTCGGTATCTGCTTCGATAAGTGATGCATCAACAGGCACTCTGGCAGCATTCTCCCCATCCTCATCTGTCTCAGATATATCGGAGGGTTCTTTAGAACCGACGTTTTTCAGGAACAATCCCGAAAAATGGAGCATGTATCCCATAGTATAGAGAATGAGCATAGGGACAGAGATAACGATCGCACATATGATCACCGTGCTCTTGTTTGAAAACCTTACTCGTTTGGCGTCATTTTCCCTGGACTTCCGATCAAGTTCCTGTCTTGTGGAATTCACTTCCTGAACACGTGTTTTCCATGCTGCCTCTCTCTCGGCAGCAGTCTCCTCACGTACTCTCCTGACATCCTGTATATCATGATCAACGGCAAATGAACTTCCGCAACTTTCACATACGTATCTGTCCTTATGAAGTTCAAGTATTCCGTTACAGTTGGGGCAGGTCTTGCGCATAGTCATAGTCATACCTCCTCAATCATAAACACTCACTTGCATTATATCATCGAAAAAGTTGATTATTTCAGCCTGCAATGACCAATACGGTCACCTAAATGCCTTAAAGCGGTCACATCACCAAAAGAAGGAGCCTGTAGATAAGGAAAGCGATCACCCAGGCGTACACGGACTGGGAAAGTGCAACTATCGTACCCTTCGTCTTGTTGCCGAACTCTTTGCGGATAGCTGCAAACGAAGCTACACAAGGAGTATAAAGAAGCGTAAAGACAAGGAACGAATAAGCCGATGCGGTAGTAAAAAGATCCGTAATGGCAACATCTTTGGTAGTAAGTACCTCAAGGATACTTACGACTGCTTCCTTGGCCATAAAGCCTGAGATAAGAGCCGTAGCAGCTCGCCAATTGCCGAATCCCAATGGTTTAAAGACCGGAGCGATAAACTTCGCTATCATTGCTAGCATGCCGCTCTCGGTGTCTGTAACAGTGTTAAATCTAATGTCAAAGCTCTGCAGGAACCAGATCAGGACAGATGCCACAAAGATTACAGTAAACGCTCTGACGATGAAGTCCTTAGCTTTTTCGAAAAGGAGCATGAGAGTCGTTTTGGCGCCCGGGATCCTGTAGTTAGGAAGCTCCATTACGAACGGTACGGACTTGCCTTTGTAAAGTGTATGCTTAAGGATAAGGCCCATAAGTATCGCAAGCACAAGTCCGAGGATATAAAGGGACAATGTAACAAGTCCCGTATGCTCAGGGAAAAATATGGATGACATAAAACCATAGATAGGGAGCTTAGCCGTACAGCTCATGAACGGAAGGAGCATGATAGTCATCTTCCTGTCACGTTCGGAAGAAAGCGTTCTTGTTGAAAGGACTGCAGGAACAGTGCATCCGAAGCCTACAAGGAGCGGAACAAAGCTCTTGCCCGATAGTCCGATCTTACGAAGGAGCTTATCCATGATATATGCAACACGGGCCATATAACCCGAATCTTCCATCAAAGACAGGAAAAGGAAAAGAACGATGATGGTAGGAAGGAACGACAGGATGCTTCCTACGCCGTTAAGAGCACCGTCACACAAAAGACCGATGACAACAGGATTGGTTCCGAAATCGGTAAGTCCCGTCCTTACTGCTTCTATGCCCTTTTCTATGATAGTCTCGCAAAAAGTTGTGAGGTTTCCGCCGATGAGGTCAAAGGAAAGGTAGAATACGATGCCCATGATCAGGAAGAAGATAGGTAGACCTACATATTTGTTGGTGAATACCTTATCAGCAGCAACGGAGATCCTGTGCTGCTTACTGTCTTTGTTGGTCTTCGTTACCGTTTTCGAGACTGCATCCTGAATGAATTCATAACGCATATCGGCAATAGCTGCCTGGGCATCGACGCCTGCTTCCTTCTCAAGCTCGATAAGAGTATGCTCGATAGTCTCGATCTCGTTATCTGAGAGCTTAAGCCTTTGAGCCATGGACTCATCGCCCTCGACTAGCTTTGTTGCAGCAAATCTCCTGCTGATACCGACGTCAGCCGAATGATCCTCGATCATATGCATGAGAGCATGGATCGCCCTGTGGACTTCGCCTGTACAAAAGTCAACGACCTTAGGTTTCTCTTTATTCTCGACAGTCTTAATGAATACGTCCTTAAGTTCCTCGATACCCTCACCCTTGGCTGCCGAGATAGGAACTACGGGAACTCCGAGGATCTCGGACAGTTTTTTGGTATCGATGCTTCCGCCGTTGGACTCGACTTCGTCCATCATGTTGAGAGCGATGACCATAGGAAGACCGAGTTCTTCAAGCTGGAGCGTGAGGTAAAGATTACGTTCTATGTTGGAAGCATCGACGATGTTTAAGATACCGTCAGGCTTCTCGTTAAAGATATAGTCACGTGAGACTATCTCTTCGCTGGAATACGGAGAGAGAGAATAGATACCGGGAAGATCCACGATCTTAACATCAGATCCGTTCTTGACTTTCCTTACGGTACCGATCTTCTGTTCGACCGTAACGCCCGGGAAATTACCGACGTGCTGATTGGAGCCGGTAAGAGCATTGAAGAGCGTAGTCTTACCGCAGTTCTGGTTTCCTACGAGGGCAAGTATCATTTAGCGCTCCCCCTCTTCTTTTTATTGGAACCGCAATTGGAACAGTCTCCGCTGCAAATGGATGAAAGAGGTGAAATATCGATATTATCGGCATCCTCGAGCCTTAATGTCAGTCTGTAGCCTCTGAGGTTGAGCTCGATAGGATCACCCATCGGTGCAACGGCACGTACAGTAACACATGTATTCGGGGTAAGTCCCATATCCAAAAGATGGCCTCTCAGGGCCTTCTGGCCGTTAACAGCCGTGATCATGGCTGATTTGCCGACTTTAAGTTCACTTAGCTTCATTACAAAACACCTCTTCTTTTTCAAGAAATATTATGTAATCAGCAGTATAAAAAATCAATCAGAAAATCTGTATAAGGAAATATATGTCGAGTACCAGACAAAGTAGGCAGATTGCACCGCAAATGAGGTAAAGGATCTTTCTTTGCCTCATCTTTTTCTTGCCTTCATCGCGAAAAATGTTGTCTTGCTGTCTCGACACGGATTTTCTCCCATATTATCGGTATAGTGAGATTATACAAGGGTCTGAGCCAAGAAACTTTTCAAGTATGTGACATTAAATGACATATATGTTAAAAACTGTAGTTTTCAATAGTTAACTTGCGTTAATTATGAATTCATTTTTTGTCACATCTGAGGATCTTTTCTGTGCAAGATAAGACAGCTAACCGCAAAATATCCTATATTTCCCCTGCCGTAAACTGATATTATATTAGTGTGCAAAAATACTAAAAACGGAGAAAACAACCTATGTGTTTCAGAAAGACTAAGATCATATGCACTTTAGGCCCTGCAGTAGACTCCGACGAGATGATACGAGAACTCATGCTCGGCGGAATGAACGTGTGCCGTCTCAACATGAGTCACGGAGATCACGCAGAGCATCAGCAAAGGATAGACAGGGTCAAAAGGATCAGAGAGGAGCTCGATCTGCCTGTGGCACTGCTTCTCGACACCAAAGGTCCTGAGATAAGAACGGGAGTATTCAAAGATCACAAAGTAACATTGAAGGAAGGCGACAAGGTTACCATCAAATCAGAAGACGTTGAAGGAACCGCTGAAGCATTCTCCATAAGCTATAAGGATCTTGCCAAGGATGTTACCACAGGTTCCAAGATCCTGATCGATGACGGTCTCATTGAACTTGAAGTAACCAAGATAAGCGGCAAGGACATCATATGCGTAGTACGTAACGGCGGAGATGTATCTGACAGAAAGAGCATCAATGTTCCGGGAGCAAACCTGAACCTCCCTTCCCTCACTGACAAGGACAGAGACGATATCCTCTTTGCGGTCGAGAATGAATTCGACTTCATCGCCGCATCATTCGTACGTAAGGCAAAAGACGTTCAGGAGATAAGACGAGTCCTCGATCAGGCAGGAGAGCACGGCATCTGCATCATCTCCAAGATCGAGAACAAAGAAGGCATCACCAACTTCGACGAGATCCTGAAAGTCTCTGACGGCATCATGGTCGCAAGAGGTGACTTGGGAGTCGAGATCCCTGCAGCCGAAGTTCCTCCGATCCAGAAGACCTGTATCCAGGTTTCACATCAGATGGGTAAGATATCCATTACCGCAACACAGATGCTCGATTCAATGATACGTAATCCGCGTCCGACACGAGCAGAAGTCTCTGATGTAGCCAACGCCATCTACGACGGAACATCCGCAGTCATGCTCTCAGGCGAGACTGCATCAGGAAAGTATCCGCTCGAAGCTCTTAAGATGATGGTAGAGATCGCAGAACAGACAGAGAATTCGATAAATTACTGGAAGAGATTCGTTAACCAGAATATCCCTATGCTCCCTTCTGTCGGTAACGCCATAAGCCATGCTTCATGTACGACGGCAATGGACCTTGACGCAAAGGCCATCATCTCACTTACTCACGCAGGCCGAACGGCAAGGATGCTCTCCCGTTTCCGTCCGGGCTGCCCTATCATATCAACGACGGTATTTCCTCGCGTCCAGCGTCAGCTTAACCTTAGCTGGGGAGTAATTCCTATCCTCGTTCCTGAGGTAACATCAACGGATGAACTCTTCGAAGTCGGTATCGAGTGCGCTTCCAAGGCGGGCTTTTTAAGCGACGGTGACCTCGTCGTAATGACGGGCGGTACTCCTGTAGGAATGTCGGGAACCACCAACACGATAAAGGTCCAGACGATAGGATCTTCCATCACCAGCGGCAAGGGCCTTCCTTCCGAAAACGCGAAACACAATATAACTTCGGGAACAGTCTGCCTCATAAGAGATCCTGAGCACGCCGATTTCTCGAAGATCGATGCACCTGATGATCTGATACTCGTTGCACCTTATACGACTAATGCCATGATGCCGCTTATAAGACGCGCCAAGGTACTGGTCGTCGAAGATGACGATCCTTCATGCCATACGGCAACCGTAGCAGCGGCTCTTGATATCCCTGCCGTTCTTTCCTGTTCCAACGCTACCAAGCTCTTAAACAACGGAAGGACTGTTACGGTAGATACGGTCAAAGGAAGCGTAAGCTGATACGATCGGTCAATACGTAACGTAACGAAGACCACATCTTGAAGGTGTGGTCTTTTTATGCGCGAAAAAGCGTTGTAAGTGCTGGCATCAGGCACTTTTTCGAGGATGATGATATAGATAATGCTCAATATTTCATGTGCATTATGTATATTCTCAAAGCCTTACGGCAAGGCATTTTTGAGGACTATGCGAACGTTCGTTTTGGGAGTTTACCCGATAATATGCTATAATTAATATAACTATGCGCTCTTTTGGGGGTACGATGAAATTTATTGGGTTAACAACCAAATATAAGGTAACTAAGGAAAAGCTGCAGATGGGAATAAGCGTTGGAATGATCGCGCTTATCAGCTGCATATCCATAGTCACGGTCAAGGCACTGATCGAGTCAAGAGAAGCCAAGGATAAGCTCGAAGCCGACGCGAGGTTCAATGAGCTCATCAGCGAGGAAGAGACTTCTTCTGAGACCGAAGACATAACCGAACCATCCGAAGGAGCAGTAACTGAGACTGCTGCTACAACTGCCGAGAATACGGTTCCTTCATCTACGGGAGAAGTATCGGGTGAAACGACTTTGGAGACCCTGGAGACTTCTGCTTCTTCCGCTACGGAAGCAACAACGGTTCAGGAAACCACGGCAGCGACAACTACTCAGCCGACATTCGCCGAGACATCAGTCGTTAAGCTCGTATACGCATCGAGCGAACTTAACGTAAGATCAGGCCCGGGGACTTCATACGATATAGTAAAGACCATCGAGAAGGGTTCAGGCATCGACGTTATCGGAGTAACCGAGAACGGCTGGTATCACACTTATAACGGAAATTACGTCGCTAAGGATCTTTGTCAGGATGAACCTGTTAAGGTCAGCACACCTACACCGGTCCCTCAGCAGACGACAGCAGCAACAGCTGCAACAACCGCCGCCACAACAACGGCTAAGCCGACTCAACCGCAACCTGCCAATAACGGAGTCAAGGACGGCATGACTTACTATGGCAGCTGCAAGATCACATTCTATGGTCCTCAGCCACTGGGAGACGGATCGTACAGTACATCTACGGCAACGGGAACGACATGCTGCGAAGGCGTCACCTGTGCTGCAGACTGGTCCATCTTCCCTTCAGGAACCGTTATCTACATCCCTAACGATCCGTTAGGCGGTGACGGTTATTATACCGTTGAAGATAAGGGTTCAGGCGTTAAGGGCGACCATATAGATATCTACGCAGATGCAGGAGAGTCATATTCAACTACAACATGCGAGGTTTATATAGTTAACTGATGAAAAAAGATGACAAGACTCTAAACAACAAACAACAGAAAGTTAAGAACAACAAGAACTCCAAGAAGAAGAACAGCGATTCCAAGGAGCTTGTTTCAAAGGATCAGAAGAAGAAGAAACCTTCCAAGAAGAAGGTCGCTCCGTTAAGGATCATCCCGCTTGGCGGTCTTTGTGAGATCGGTAAGAACATGACATGCTTCGAGTACGGCAATGACATGATCATTGTCGATGTCGGTATGGCTTTCGCAGAAGAGAACATGCCGGGCGTCGATGCCGTTATCCCTGATTTCAACTACGTTCTCGAGAACAGATCAAAGCTTCGCGGAATCTTCCTCACTCACGGACACGAGGACCATATCGGTTCACTTCCGTATTTCCTGAGCGAACTTAAATGTCCGATATACGGCGGTAAGCTTACCGTTGAACTCGTAAGGCACAAGCTCTCTGATAAGGGCGTAAGCCTTGCAGGCATAAGTCTTCTTGCCTGCAAGAACGGTGACCTCGTTAAGGCAGGAACAAACTTCTACGTTGAATTCATAAGAGTCAACCATTCGATCGCTGATTCCTATGCACTCGCGATCAGGACACCTGTCGGAATGGTCATCCATTCAGGTGACTTTAAGGTAGACTACACACCGATAAACGGTAAGACGATAAATCTTCAAAGATTCGGCGAACTCGGAAAAGAAGGCGTACTTCTTTTCATGTGCGAGAGCACGAACGTCGAGATCCCCGGTGTATCCCCTTCCGAGATGCACGTCGGCGAATCTTTCCAGAGGATCTTCCAGGAAACAAAGGGACGTATCATCGTCGCTACTTTCTCGAGCCACGTTCACAGGATGCAGCAGATCTTCACGGCTGCCGAGATGTACGGAAGACACGTATGTCTATCGGGAAGGAGCATGGTCAACACGTTCAACGTCGCTAATTCTCTGGGTTACATCAGCATGAAGCCTGATACGCTCATCGATACGTCTGAACTTGACAGATATGATCCTGATGAGATCGTAATCCTTACAACGGGAAGCCAGGCTGAGCCTATGAGTGCTCTGTCGAGGATCGCATTTGCATCGCATAAGTCCATCGAGATCAAGGAAGGCGACACCGTTATCCTTTCCGCGCATCCGATCCCGGGTAACGAGAAACCTATCTACAGAGTCATAAACGAGCTTTTCAGAAGAGGCGCTCACGTAATCTATGAGTCACTCGCCGACGTCCACGTTTCAGGTCACGCATATCGTAACGAACTTAAGCTCCTTCATAGTCTCATAAAGCCAAAGTATTTCGTTCCTGTTCACGGCGAATACAGAATGCTCTATAAGCATAAGGAACTTGCAAAGTCCCTCGGAACAGAGGCAGAGAACATCTTCATCATGAATAACGGTGATGTTCTTGAGGTTCGTCCTGACAAGGCTAAGATCAACGGCAATGTTCCGGCAGCCGCTGTCCTGATCGACGGTTCGAGCGCGAGCGATATCGGTAACAGGATCTTCAGCGACAGACGCATGCTCGGTGAGGACGGATGTATCTCCATCGCAATTACCCTCGACCGCAAAGCAGATCTTGCTTGTCCTCCGGTCGTCAATTCCATAGGTTTTGTTTTCGAGGATGAGAAGGAAGAGATCCACAGGGCTTGCGGTTCAAAGGCAATGAGCCTTCTTACTTCCGGCAAGTACAAGACCGACATCGAGACATATGCATATTCAAGGCAGTTCAGGGAATCCATCAAGAGTTTCCTTGTCGAAAAGACAAAGAAGCGTCCGGGAATCCTCGTTTGCGTATCAAGACTTGTTTAAACGGAGTAACACGGCAATGATAATGAACTACAAAGGGAAGTCTCCGAAGATCGATGATTCCTGCTATGTAGCACCGTCTGCCGACGTGATCGGAGACGTTACTATCGGCAAGGATTCGTCGGTATGGTTCTCGGCTGTAATAAGGGGCGACATGGCTCCGATAGTGATCGGAAACAGATCGAACATCCAGGATAACTGCACCCTTCACTGTAAGATCGATCAGCCGGTCAAAGTCGGCGATAATGTTACTGTAGGTCATAATGCCGTACTCCACAGCTGCACTGTCGGAGATAACTCCCTGATCGGTATGGGTGCGATAGTCTTGGACGGCGCAGTGATCGGAAAGAACTGTATCGTGGGTGCCGGATCGCTCGTAACTTCGAACAAGGTTTTCGAGGATAATACGATGATAATCGGAAGCCCTGCCAAGGCGGTTAAGAGGATCGACCACGAAGGTGAGATCGAGCTTACTAAGGCAGCAGGCTACTATGTGGATGACTGCGATCAGTACAGGAAAGATCAGGCCTCTTCAACGTAATATACGTACTCCGTGTAGGATTCCGGATCATCATGATCCCAGGACTTTACGATCCTTCCCTCTTCATCATATTCGAAGTAGCAGATAGTGGACTCCGATCCGCCATGCGCATGATCGAATGACCTGGTCTCGGAATATGTCATGTGGCCTTCGTCATCATACCCGTAGAACGAACTGTAGATGAGCGTAGAATCTCCCTGATAGAGCGTTTCTCCGGTAAGAAGCTCCCCGTCATAGGAATAGTTCCTGCTCGTTACGGATGTACCGTTCACGTCGGTAGTCTCAGTCCTCAGGCTTATAAGTTTTCCTTCCGTGTCATAGGAATAATGCTCGATCGTATCGGAGGAATTATCTTCATCGACCATCCTTGAAGATATAAGCCTTCCCTCTTCATCATATGTGTTTTCCCTGGAAGATATGAGTCTTCCCGTATCAGCATCGGAACGTTCTTCGGATAAAAGATCACCGTCTTTGTCATAACTGTATTCGTTCTTGAAAGATGAAGAAAAGATCTCCTCCGAAGTCTCGTCATCGACAATATAATCCGACTCGGTTATCAGTATGAGATTTCCCGCATCATCATACTCATGATCGAGATATCTCCTGACGGTATGGTAATCGTCTGATCTGTATACAGATGTCTCGATGATCTCAGTAAGAGATCCCTCGTCATCATATTCGTATGACCTCTCCAATTGAATGCCGTTTCCGCTTCGAAAAAACGATGCTTCATATATCAGCTTGTCATCCTGAAACTTCTTAAGCTCCGTAAGGACGGTATCTCCGTTGTTCTTATGAAAATATGCTTCATTCACATATATGTCGGCAGGTTCCGGAGTAGGAGTCGGGGTAGGCGTAGGAGCAACGGTCTCTTTTATGGTCTCCGACGTTGTCGTCGTGACTTCAATAGCCGCTGCCGACTCATTAGAAGGCTTCTTGTCGCTGCAGCCTCCGATAAGACTTGCCGCCAAAACAAAGCACATAAACAGTGCGATCTTCTTCATACCATACCCCCAAGCATCTTCAAGAAGATACTATAACCTTTTCTTCTCGAAAAGGCAAAAAGAACGAGCCGACTTCTCAAATGAAGCCGACTCGTTTTCAAGTTTTAAGTTTACTTATTGCCGCTTAAGTATTCGTGTATTCCCTGAGCAGCTTTCTTGCCTGCACCCATGGCAAGTATTACGGTTGCCGCACCCGTTACGGCATCACCGCCGGCGTATACGCCCTCCTTGGTAGTCTTACCGGATTCCTCGGTAACGACTATGCACTTTTTGTTGTTGACCTCAAGACCTTTGGTCGTTTTCGCGATAAGAGGGTTTGGAGATGTTCCGAGTGCCATGATGACAGAGTCTGTCTCGATCTCGAATTCGGATCCTTCGACTGCTACCGGTCTTCTTCTTCCTGATGCATCAGGTTCTCCGAGCTCCATTCTTACGCACTTGATGCCGCGAACGAACTTGTCGTCATCAGTCAGGATCTCGATAGGATTGGTAAGAAGTTCAAACTTGATACCCTCCTCCTTGGCGTGATGGACTTCTTCTGCCCTTGCAGGAAGTTCCTTCTCGCTTCTTCTGTATACGACAGTTACATCCGCACCGAGACGCAGCGCCGTTCTTGCCGCATCCATGGCAACATTACCGCCTCCGACTACAACAGTCTTCTTAGGCTTGAAGATAGGTGTATCGTAATCTTCTCTGAACGCTTTCATGAGATTACTTCTGGTGAGATACTCATTAGCTGAGAAAACGCCCTTGGCATTCTCGCCCGGGATCTTCATGAACATAGGAAGACCTGCACCTGAGCCGATAAATACTGCCTCAAAGCCTTCACTTTCGATAAGTTCATCGATCGTAACGGATCTTCCTATGACAACGTCAGTCTCGATCTTGACTCCCAAAGACTTAACGTTCTCGATCTCTGATCTTACGACAGTATCCTTAGGAAGTCTGAACTCAGGGATACCGTATGTGAGAACTCCGCCTGCTTCGTGAAGAGCTTCAAAGATCGTCACATCATAACCGAGCTTTGCAAGATCTCCCGCGCATGTAAGTCCTGAAGGACCTGCACCGATGATCGCAACCTTGTGACCGTTACTCTGCGCAAGCCTTTTGGGCTTGATGCCTTCTTCTCTTGCTTTATCAGCAACGTATCTCTCAAGCTTTCCTATCGCTATCGCATCACCTTTAAGTCCTCTTATGCACTTAGACTCACACTGTGTCTCCTGAGGACATACACGTCCGCATACAGCCGGAAGAGAACTCGAAAGCGTGATGACTTCATAAGCGCCTTCGATGTCATTATCTTTGAGCTTACTTATAAACGAAGGGATATCGATATTAACAGGACAACCTGTTACGCACTGAGGATTCTTACAGGTAAGACATCTGCTTGCCTCAAGTGCGGCTTCGCTGTCATTATATCCCAGGCACACCTCTTCGAAGTTCTTTGCTCTTACGAGAGGCTCCTGTTCCTTGATCGGAACTCTTTTTTCATTGCTCATTTCTCGTCACCTCCGCAGTGTCCACATCCGCCGTGGTGAGTATCTCCCTCTTTAAGCTTAAGGAGTGCTCTTCCCTCTTCGGTCTTATAAAGTCTCATACGATCCATTGCTTCGTCGAAGTTGACTTTGTAACCGTCGAACTCAGGACCGTCGATACATGCAAACTTGACTTCATCTCCGACTGTCAGCCTGCACGCTCCGCACATTCCCGTTCCGTCGACCATGATAGGGTTCATGCTGACTATCGCCGGGATGTTATAGTTCTTTGTAGTAAGGACACAGAATTTCATCATGATCATAGGTCCGATGGAGACGCAAAGATCATATTTCTTTCCTTCATTTTCAACGAGGTCCTTGATTACTTCGGTTACAAGGCCCTTTCTTCCGTAGGAACCGTCATCCGTCGTGATGTAAAGATTACCCGAGACTTTCTTAAGCTCGTCTTCAAGGATAACGAGATCTTTATTTTTTGCTCCGATAATGACATCAGCATCGATGCCATGCTCATGAAGCCACTTGACCTGAGGGTAGACAGGAGCAGTTCCAAGTCCGCCTCCGACAAAGAGTATCTTCTTCTTTTTGACCTCTTCGAGATCATCAGTTACGAGTTCCGAAGGATTACCGAGCGGACCAACGAAGTCCATGAAGTAATCGCCTTCTTTCATATCACCCATTCTCGTGGTGCTCGCACCCATCTTCTGAACAACGATGGTAACGGTACCTGCTTCTCTGTCATAGTCACAGATGGTAAGCGGTATCCTCTCGCCCTTCTCATCGATC
The DNA here is from genome assembly GCA_947165785.1 of uncultured Clostridia bacterium. Taxonomy (GTDB): domain Bacteria; phylum Bacillota; class Clostridia; order Saccharofermentanales; family Saccharofermentanaceae; genus Saccharofermentans. The sequence continues at coordinate 24,618 of CAMVBS010000018.1, forward strand.
TTAACGATAACGAACTGACCAGGCTCACAGTAGCGAGCTGTCCTCGGTGCCTCAACATCCATCAGAAAGATCGTAGGATGAAGGTCCACTTTCTTCTTAATCAAGTACATGGGGATTCCTCCTATGTATACAGTTTCCAATTTAACAATATCATTTTATCGCTTATTTCTCGATTTGAATACTAGTATTTTAGTTCTGTTTCGCAAACTTTTTTTATCGAACACAAACAATAAAAAAGTAACCTCCCGACGGAAGGTTACTCATCATCATCTTCTTCATGTTTTTCTTTGACCCTTATAAGATCTCTAACGTTCTCATCCTTGCCCTTCTTATACTCGTAAGTAACGATGAGCGCAGGAGATCCTATCTTGAATCTCTGAAGTGACGACGACGGAAGGATGATACTTGATCTCTTTCCGCTTTCTTTTTGAACCGTGACCTTGACCCTGGATCTTTTGTAGCTTCCTATGTTCTTTTTCTCAAGGACAACGCAGTTCTCAACCTTATATCTTTGCTTAAATGTCTCACGAAGTTTTTGGACATCATCTTTAATGCAGACGATCAATAAAACTATCAATCCGACAAAACAAAGCTGTACGATATACGAAAATATCGCGAACGGTATTCCCTTATCCTTCGTAAAAATGGTGTAATTAGCCATGCATATCGCGAGCACGAGCGCACATATCCATATGCTCAAGAGAGAGATGGAAAATATTGCGCTTGATGTTGCCGCTCTTTTTATCAGCTTATGTTCTTCCTTTGAAGATTCCCTTTTACCCATTTCCCTATCCTCTATTCCAAGTTAACAGAATTATAACACTTTTATTTGTGGCAAAACATTTGAACACGTTGAGCGCAAAATGTTTCGCGTTGTAAAATCTTTTCTATAGGAGGTGATTTCCATGGATCTCAGAGAAGCATTGTCCGCCAGACATTCCGTTCGCCAGTACGAAGAACGATCGATAGAAGAAGAGACGCTCAATAAACTTGAGGTCTTCATCAGAGAGATCAACCTCGACAGCGGTCTTCATATCCAACTAGTCAAGAATGAGCCGAAGGCGTTTTCGGGAACTCTTGCTCACTATGGAAATTTCTCCGGCGTGAATAACTATATCGCAGTAGTCGGAAAGAAGTCGGAAAGACTCGAAGAAGATGCGGGATACTACGGACAAAAGATCGTCCTTTACGCTCAGACATTGGGTCTTAATACCTGCTGGGTAGCCCTCACCTACACTAAGGTTCCAAGTGCCTTTAAGATCGATCAGGGAGAAAAGATAGTGATCGTCATCTCGATCGGTTACGGCATCGATCAGGGCAAGACCAGAAGTTCTAAATCAGCAGATGCGGTAAGTAATATCGACAGCGATTCTCCGGAGTGGTTCAAGGAAGGAGTCGAGGCAGCACTCCTGGCTCCTACTGCAGTCAATCAGCAGAAGTTTAAGCTCGTCCTTATCGATGACAAGGTAAAGGCAAAAGCAGGTGTCGGATTCAACACCAAGATCGACCTCGGTATCGTTAAATATAACTTTGAGGTCGGCTCAGGAAAAGATCACGATATCTGGGTTTAGATCCAGCCTTCGTTCTTAATTTTTTCGAAGATCGCATTACCCAGTTTTATCTGGTTATTGCTGTCAAGGTGAACACCGTCTGCATCACTCGGGACAACGATCTTTGAAGCATCCAGGAAAGCACAGTCGTACATAACTGAAAGTTTCTCATACCAGCCCGGGATATCCTTACATATCTCGGGTGTTCTCTTGAAATCAAAACACTCGTCAAGCCACGTGCCAAAACCCGTTCCTCCTACTACAGGAGGAGCAATGAGAAGCACCTTCATGTTTCCTCCCATACGATATCTGTTATGGGTCTGCACCTTCTCCAGGAAGATCTGCATCTCGCCTGCGATATCCATGGCACAGTAATTGAACTTCGTCTTAAGATCATTACTTCCGAGCATCAGGATCATAATATCCAGAGGACTTTGGCTCTCAAGACACGGGATGATATATTTAAGTCCGTTCTTCTCACCTTCCGCAGGATCATCACTTGCGATCGTCCTGCCGTTCTGGCCCTCTTCAATAACCTTGTGCTCAGATCCGAGCAAAGAAGCAAGAACACCAGTCCACCTCTCATCATCAGTCATCCTGCATCTTTTTACGGGATCATATCCCCATGTAAGTGAATCTCCAAAACAAAGTATCCTTGCCATATATTTACCTCTCAGAATTTTATAAATGGATTGTACTATATTTCTTATCGAAAACAGAGAGGGCGCCTCACTAATGTGAGTCGCCCTCCCTTTAAAAGTCGCAATAGACTACTGATCAATCTACGAGGTTGATAGTACCGAATACCTCAGGATTCTGATAGCCCGTACCTGTGTTATCAGCCCAGCTGATAGTACCGGAACGTGTGCCGTCAGCACCTGCATCATTAACCTGGAGCTCGAGACCTACTGCATCACCCGTTGCAGGTGTGATGTCTGTCCACTTGAAGGAAGCCTCAACGATATAACCGTCGTCAGTTACCTTAGCTGCGGACTTCATGTTCTCCTCGAGACACTTGTCACCGTTGAAGCTCAGGAAGTTCTCATAGCTTACACGATACTGCTTATCGTCAGGCTCATAACCGCCTGCCTTGCTGTTGTTCTCATCGATGAATACCTCGATGGAATCCTGCTCCCAAGCATTCTCGTTATCCTTGTTGAGAACGGAATCCTTAACTGTGAAGAGAACATAGAGGTTATCCTCATCCCAGAGGATCTTTGCAGTACCTTCACACTTAGCACCGAGAACGATGGAGAGTGGTACTTCTTCTGCATTGTCCCATGCCTCGTCAACGTCGCCGTCAACAGTAACTGTACCCTTCTTAACATCCATTGAAGGACGCTCTACCTTCTTGATATCGAAGTTAAGCTTGGAAGAATCAACGAAAGCCCAGTACATAAGCTTAGCCTGATATCTTCCGTCGAAGAGGAGCGGATACTGAGCAAGAAGACCGTTAGCACCGCCGCCTACGTTGCTTGAAGACTGGAGCCAGGAGTTAGGATCGATAACACCCCAAACTGTGATACCGGAGAAATCAATGTCTGCTTCTGCATCCAATGTCTTACATACTTCGTAAAGCTGATTCATGTATACAGCCTGACGGTTGTACTCATCAGGGAGCATTTCCTTGCTGCCGTCAAAACCTGCACTTGTCTTGATGTCAAGCTCTGTGAGCATGACCTTATCTACTACCTTGGCATACTCTCTTGCACAAGCCTCGAACTGGCTTACTGAAGGAGCATTTACCGTGTAGTGACCCTGCATTCCGAAACCGTCGATACGTGTTCCTTCTGCAGCCTTAACATCTTCGATGAGTTGAACGATGCCTGCGCACTTGCTTGCGTTGCACTCGTTATAGTCATTGTAGTAGAGTTCCAATGTGGAAGGAGCATACTTGTTTGCATACTTAAATGCGTTGATGATGAACTCGTTGGAACCGTAAACCTTCCACCAGGAAGACTTGCTGCCGTGTGTAGGATCGGAAAGCTGATCTGCACCTGCTTCCTCATGAGTCCTGTAAGTATTTGTTGCATCACTTATAGCTTCGTTTACAACGTCCCATCCGTAGAAGAGATCCTTGTACTTGCTGTCAGCACCTGTATAGTATGTGAGCATTGAACTGATGTACCACTCGAGACGCTTGTTCATCTCATCCTTGGATACATAATCCTTGCTTGCATCATAGTCTTCGTGGAAGAACCACTCAGGTGTCTGTGAGTGCCATACGAGAACGTGACCTCTTACCTTGATCTGCTTGTCAGGATTTGCTTCGTTCCATTCAAGGATCGTATCAAGGATCGGATCTGCGCGTGAGTGATCGAGTACAGGTACTGTCATTGTCTCGCCGTTGAACTCAACTTCTTCAACGTCGCCGACTGCAGCGTTGTTGTAGCCGAACATTGCATCAGGCTTAAGTTCGTTACCGATCGTGATCGCATTGAAATGCTTCTCAACGAGCTGCATCAGGAGCTCATCGCTGAGTTCTGACTGAACGATGGAAGCACCGCAGATAGCATCCTCTCCGATACCGTCAGCAGATGCCACTACGGAACGAAGATCAGGGATATCAGTCTCTACTTCTGCAGGACCGAGATCCTCAACAGCCTGATCAGGTGCAAGTATGAAGCCTGCGATGTAGTAGTCACCCTTAACGCAGTCGCCGTTACCGTAATCAGTACCCTGCTCGATTACTCTGATGACAGCCTTGTCAAGCGTACCGCTCCATGAAGGAGTAAATGTACCTGAAAATCTCATCCACTGACCCGGTTCGAGCTGCTGGCTGCATGTACCGGAGATCTCTGCGGAATAAGATCCGAGATAGGATGTCTGTCCGTCAACTGTCATGTAAGGAGCAAAATCGATCTGTCTTTGATCTGAAGGTGCACCCTCATAATCGGATGAAAGCTTTGCATAGAACTCAAAATTATAAGTTACGCCGCTTTGAAGATCCGCTGTGACATCCTGAGCAAAACAGTCATACGGTGAAGCAGATGAAGGATCTCTGTCGATGACGCCGTATGTAGCGTAGTTATCACATGCTTCTGCTGCATCGCTGCCTGAGGTGATAACTGAACTTCCGCATTCGATGGACCACATACTCGTGTCCGCGTCCTCGAAGTTACCGTTCTTGATGATGTTGCCTTCCGAACTGATAGTACTTACTACAGTCGGCATGGTCCAACCTTCATCCTCGGTCGTCTCTGTCGTTGCTTCGGTGCTCTCTGATGCTGAGGTTTCAGTAGGTTCTGTCGAATCCTTCTTACTGCATCCGAACATGGAAAAGACCATAGCGGAAGCAAGCGTTGCCCCAACAACACTTCTTAACACTTTTTTCATACTAACCTCCAATTCATTTTATATTGCTTCGCGCAATATTGATTACAAAAACTATAACCTTTTCGAGAGGTAAGAAGATACAGACAAATTCTAGGTTTTATACTGTCAGATATGAGTTTTATGAAATGCGCTGTAAAAAACGATTTATAAGTATGTCAAAATCCTGGCATATCATATCTGATGACGGACAGTCTTGTACTCGTCACCATCTCGATAGAACGGGCAATCCTTTGTTCCCTTGTACATCATACGCTCGATATCGTCTTCATCGATATTGGCATCGCAGACATACTCGCCCGTGAATTCATCGTAATTATAGAAAACGCAATAATCGCACTTACTCATTAAAGAAGGCTCTCACCCGGACCCATGACCTGGATGTCAACACATGTAGCATCCTTAAGGCTGAACATCATCATCTTGTTTCCGGTCTGCTCATTATAGATATTTCTAAGGTGCGGTGCAGAATCCAAAGCTGCATTTGCATACTTTTCATCGGTCTCGAAAACAGCAGTTCCGGTATATCTCATCCAATGTCCGTCAGGCTTGCTGGCTACGATCTCGACCTTTGGATTTTTAACCATCTGCTTATATACGTCCTTAAAATCTCCGATACCGAAAAGGACCTTACCGTCCATCTCGAGATGCAATCCCAAAGGTCTTACTTTAGGCTGATCTCCGTCAACTGTTGCCAGAAAAAACACACCTGCTTCGTTCAAAAAATCATTGATCTTGCTCATGTGATTACATCTCCTTTTCGAAAAACATATCTAAATGATAGCACAATTTGAAGATTGTAAATGACAATAGTGTTTGATGATGATAAAATCGACTTAATCGGGTGTTTGGAACAGATCTTTTAAATGAACTTTTTTTCTCATAACGACAAGATAAGTTATACGGCAGGGGCTAACCCTACCCTTATACCCGAAAACTAACGGAGGTAATCTATGAAAACAAGAAGTACTGTAGCAGCCAAGTTCGCAAGTATCGCTCTCTCGGTCGTAATGATCTTTAGCGTTATTGCGATCAACGGCCCTAAGACCCGCGCAGCAAGCACTATCGATGACTTCGTCAAGAGATGTTACTCGGTAACGCTCGGAAGAGAGCCTGATACAGACGGTTTTAACTACTGGAAGGCTCAACTCACAGAAGGCAAGCTTACCGGATCGACTGTAGTGTATGACTTTATCTTCAGTCCCGAGTATGTTTCTCTCAACACAACGGATGATAAGTTTGTTGATGACCTTTACACCATGTTCATGGGAAGACAAGCCGAGACCGAAGGAAAAGAATTCTGGCTTACTCAACTTGCTAACGGAATGACAAGGCAGAATGTCTTTATGGGATTTGCCAACTCGGAAGAATTCTATAACGTCTGTGTCGACTGCAATATCCCGGCAGGATACTTCACGAACGAATATCACCTCGATCAGGTAAACAACGTAAACCTCTTCGTTTCACGTCTTTACAGAATCTGCCTCGGAAGACTCGGTGATCAGGGCGGACAGGAATACTGGACCAAAGGACTTCTTGCTCACAACCTCGAAGGTATCGGCTGCGCTGCTAATTTCTTCAACAGCCAGGAATACAGAAACAAGAACCTGTATCTGCAGGATTACCTAAAGAATCTCTACCAGGCTATGATGGGAAGAGAATATGATAAGGCAGGTTTCGATTACTGGCTTGATCTTCTGTACAATAATTACAGCCGTGACATGGTATTTACGGGTTTTGCATATTCCCCTGAGTTTAAGGGCATATGTGAAAGCTACGGCATAGTTCCGGGCTCCTATTCCCCTTCAAGGACTTATGTCGACGGCTTTGGCGCAGTCAGTGAATACAACAGCGACAACAGACTTATCAAGTTTACATGTCCTGATGATCCTGATCGCGGAATGATCGCATACACGGAAACATTTGAGTATGACGGAAGCGGAAGGATCGCAAAGCAGGTCTGTAATGGAAAGTATCCTGAATACAGTTATGTTCTGACATATTCGAATTATGATCAAAACGGTCATCCGTTACGTCAGGAATATGTTTTCGGAACCGGAGCCAAAAGAATACTTGAGTTCTCTTATCCGGCAGATAAGGAAGAAGTAATAAAGACTACAAATTATGACAAGGACGGCAAGTGCATCGATCTCGCGGAATCACATTCCAAACCGGGTTACTTCTCACAAACAACAAAATCACCTGACGGCAAGATCACTGACGAGTGCACAACGGAATTCTATGACGACGATAATGATATTCCTAAGTCCAGTGTTACCAAGAATTACGTATTTGGTTATAGTTCTGTTGCCACCTTTGATTCTGAAGGTAATCCTACCCATGAAGAAGTTGATTATGACAACGGAAATAAAGAGATCTCTGAATACACGTCGAAAGGAAACTACACAGTATCTTTCTACAACAAAAAGGGTGTCCGCTATTATCGCACAACTTATGTTGACGGACTTCTCATCCAAAGTATCGATTTTGATGAAGAAACAGGAAATCTGACCGGAACATCATACTACACAAATGATTCCAAGGGACGCGTGACCAGAAGAGAAGATTATGACAGCAATCAGGAGTTGTCTTCTTACTCTACTGTCGAATACAGTTCTGACGGGAAACTTACTACAACCAAGAATTATGACGGCGTAGGAAACTTGATCGAAACCATTACTGTAGAACAAAAAGAAAATCCGCGCATCGAAGTTACGACCTTCTATAAAGCAGACGGTTCACTCGATTACTACGAGGAACTCTACATGAATGAAGGTGACGGTTCTATGATAAAGAAAGTGATACATCATGCAGACGGAAAAGTTGAAACTGTCTATCCTGAAGGATAAGTGATACAAACTGTCAGATAAAAGGAGCACAGGGGATCTCATGTCCCCTGTGTTTTTTTACGCGCCCATATCTCGTAAGATGATCCAAGGCAATAAAAAAACTGTCGCGAAGGACAGTTTCTTTATTTTATGAGGCTTTTTTATTCAGACTTCGAAGCGGTGTCTTACAACATGTGATGGTGAAGGCATGTTGAAATTGCGGGCTTCGAATTTTGGCATAGTAACGAATGAGTGCGAACACTCCGCTCAGAAGCCAGGTAAGACCTGCCGAGAGCCATATACCCCAGACACCGATCACAGGGAACAGTGTAAGAAGGAGTGGGAAACCGATCCTTCCGATAACTTCCACGACACCGTTGATGAGAGCAAAACCTGCATCTCCGATACCGTTTAAGATACCGCGGCAAACATATATCGTGCCGAGTGCGAAGTAAAAGCAGCTCGTAATGCGAAGAGCCCTGGCACCCTGTGCGATTATCTCCGGATCTTTAACGAATACGTGCATGATAGGTTCACCGAATATCTGTGCAAGAGGAAGAACGATAAGCGAGAAGACAGCCATAAGGAGCATGCCCTTGCGATATCCTTCCTTGATCCTTGCGTAATCCTTTGCGCCGAGATTCTGGCCGGCATGAGTAGATATCGCCATGCCCAATGAACCGTAAGGCTGCTGAACGATCTGCTCGATCCTTCCCGTAGCGGTAAATGCGGCAACCGTCATGGAACCGAATCCGTTTACGTAACGCTGCAAAGCGATACATGATACGGCGATCAGGGACATCTGCAAAGCAAGCATGGAACCCATGCGGGCACATTCATATATGATCTTAAAGTCAGGATCAAGATCACTTCTTCCGATTTTGAAATAATCATTCTTAACGTATGCGAAGATGAGGCAGCCGATACCGGATACGAACTGTGCGATAAGTGTTGCAACAGCAGCTCCGAAAACACCCATCCCGAATACATAGACGAACAAAAGGTCAAGGCATATGTTAACGGCACAAGATACCAAAAGGAACTTCAATGGGGTCTTCGAATCGCCCAATGCACGAAGCATGGCCGAAGCGTAGTTGTACATTCCTATAAGCGGGATGCCCAGACACATGATCCTGAGATATTGTGTTGATAGTGTGATGATGTTGTTTGGGGTGTCTAGTAGTCTCAGGATAGGGGCTGAAAGAGCAAGTCCCAGCATCGCCATGAGAAGTGATGCGATAAGCATAAGGTATGCACTGTTAACTATGACCTTCTTGACCCTTTGTTCATCCTTTGCACCGAAGTACTTTGAAGCGGCGATTCCGCTACCGTTTGAGACTCCGATACAAAATGAAAAGAACAAGAAAGACAGCGAACCTGTTGAACCGACGGCAGCAAGTGCATCAGCTCCGACAAAGCGACCTACGATCGCAGAATCGGCAAGGTTATACAGCTGCTGAAAGATATTGCCTATGAGCATAGGTATAGAAAACTCCAGAAGGAGCTTGGTGGTATTTCCTTTAGTCATGTCACGAACAAGTGAACTCATAGACAACCTCTTTGACCTTTCTCATTTTCTTGCCTTGAAGATATCAATTAATGAGAAGCTCAACAATGAACTATAATGCAGATAAATTGATCTATTGTTCACTCATCATCTTTACAAAATGCAACATGTATTACAAAATGTAATTAATCGACGGCTTTTTTGTGCATATACTCTAAACGGAGGTTTTTTATGATCGACGTTCTATATTCAGGCTACAGCTACCAACACGACGACGGTCTTGTATACGATACCGACTTGGGTCGTGCAGGCTTCGACAGTTATCAACTTTTGTTTACACATACGCCTGCTCTCTTCTGGGTAGACAATATGCTTCGCAAGTATCCTGCCCGTTCTGTCATTTTGTTCACTCCGGGACACCGTAAGTACTATAGCTCACTTCCGAACGAGCCATATAAGAATGATTGGATACGTTTTGATACCGATGAGGATTTTATAGAAAACTTTCCTATAGTTAATGTTCCCTTCTCCCCTGCAGACCCTGAATTCGTCCACAACCTCTTTAAGCTCATAGCATGGGAGAGCAACGCCGTCAAAGAACCTAACGACCCTGAGATGCTGTGTCTTTTCAAAGTCCTTTTCGCGAAGATGTCGGATGATAATGTTGACCTTCTGAGTAAGCCTTATTATCACGAGCTCATATCTTTACGGCGCGACATGATGCTCCACCCTGAGTATGAATGGAATGTCGAAGGAATGGCTGCGAGGTTGAACCTCGGACGCACGCGTTTTCAAAATATCTATAAGGATACTTTCGGGATAAGCCCGATCGATGACGTAATAAACGCGAGGATATCTCTTGCCAAGGACAGGCTCAAGTATACCTCGCGTTCGATAGCTGAAGTTGCGGAATTCTGCGGCTACAAGAGCACCGAGCACTTTTGCAGGCAGTTCCTTAAGATAGTAGGGGTGTCACCCAGTAAGTTCAGGCACCAGGGACAATGAACGTCGGATCGATAAACACGGCACCGTTATACTCGACACGCTCAACGATCTTACGGTAATATTCACTTTCCATCTCCTCAGTCTCGTCATGTGAATGAGTAAGGATGATGTGTGTCTGATCTCTCTTATCCTTGCCGAATGCATCATCGATGCTGTCAAGTATGGACTGGAATGTCTTGTCATTTCCTGGTCTTAAGAGATATTCTTCACAGTCGAAGCTGACGCTTACGTGATCTTCTTCCTTCCAGCCCGATGAGATATACCAATCGTTTATGATATCGGAATCGTCGACCTTCTTGAATCCGTGATCGAGAAGATACTGATTAAGGTCCTTACGTGAATCAAGATAAGGGAATCTGAAAAGTTTTACAGGTCTTTGAACTCCTGCCTTGGCATAGACATTCTCGATCGCCTTCTCGCACTTCTCCACTTCCTCGACTGCTTCTTCATAACTCATCTTGGAAAGCATCGGATGAGTGTATGTGTGGTTACCGATAACAAATCCCTTGGAGATCGCATAAAGGGCATTCTCGGGATTTCTATCAAGAGCATCTCCTATCGCGAAAAGAACCGCTTTTATGCTCTTCGACACCAGATAGTCGACAATGGCCCTCGTATTATTCTGTGGAATATCATCTATCGTAAGTATTGCTTTGATCATTTTAGTTTACCTCCGCATCAAAGATTACATTATTAATTGCAAAACCGATCTGTCTGTGATCATCAGGATTATTAAGTGAAGCATCCCAAAGCTCAGACTTAAAGCTTATCCTGTTGGCTCCGTCATAAAGTGCCTCTCCCGGAATAAGTACGACGAAGTTATCGTAGTTACTTGAAGAAGACAATGTTACTGTCGTTATGTAACTGTCGTTGGCATAGACCTCGACATCAAGACTGCTTCTTCCTATGTTCCAGAACGGGATGAGGTTCTTTAGTCTTACCGTCATGACATAAGGTCTGCTGTATAGCTCACAGTTCAAGGTTACTTCCTCTTCACCTGTCCATGCATAGTCATGCTCTGAACCTGCCAAACCCTCGTAATCCGAATAACAGTGAAGTATCGGATACTCCCTGTGATCATTTAAAGAATACTTATAGACATAGATCTCTTCTTCATAAGTATCGAACTTGGTCGGATACAAAGTGACGGGATTGGTTTCAGGATGATCGTCTCCGACACAGGTAAAAGTGTCATGATAGACAAGGCTTAATTCCCTGATCCTGTCAGCCTGATAATAAGGAAGTGAAGTAATGAAATATGTATCGCTTCCAAGTGAAGCTGCCTCAGAGATCATATCATCCGTGATCATAGGATATACCTTCGCGCCGGTCATGGTCTTTACGGGCATCCACATCTGACGCTCGACCATCTCGTCGACGATTACCTTGTCATTCTCTCCGATGATCTCTGACAGGTCGTTTATCGTGCTCCACTCGACCATGGTATCATCAACGTTTCCTGCAAGATTAATGTTCGTCGGAACGAAGATACAAAGTCCGATCAGGGCTGCAGGGATGACTGCAGGCTTCGGCATATCCTTGAGCATGTAAAGAACAAAGAGGACAGCTACAGCAATATAAGGGACCATGTATCTCGTGTAATAGAAAAATGACGTAACAGACTTATTAAGGACTGAAGCGTTAATAAGTATCGCATAGAAGAACATAACTGCTATCACTACGCCTCCCATGTTTTCGAAGATCTTGGAAGGCTTTATGAGAAATGCAACGGCAGCAATAAAAGATACCACGATGCCTGAAGCTACTACATACTGCCAAAGCGATGTCTGGAGCGCATTTGTAAGAAGCTCGCGCTTGCCATCCGAAATCCCGCCGCGAAGAAGATTGAATAACACATATAAAGCAGGAAGAATGAACAGTACGCGCAGGACTATTCCAAATATCATGTTGTCACGGACTTTGGAAAGTGTTGTCTTCTTAAAGAATTTCAAAGCCGTGATAAGAAGGACTATTACGATGATATACAAAAGCTCCACGATCATGACGGCAAGATCCAGATCGGGAACATTCTGTCCGAGGAGCTTACGGAACACCTTCATGTAGTTATTCTGCGTATAGGTCGGCTGAACGACGACCATCGTAACGTAGGAAAGGATACTTATCGGCGGGATCGTGAGAAGGAGCGCCATATCCTTTTTGTCTCTCGAGAAGAAATAGATGATACCGAATACTCCGATGAACATCGGCGTCATGACAAAGAACGTCATATGGAAACATGCAAACGCGACTACCGGTACGAGTGACCAGAACCTGTTCGCTTCCGATGTGACAAGGTAGATGAAAAGAAGGATGGCAAGCGCCGTAAACCCTTCCGTAAATGCCGATTTGGAAACCCAGATCACTGCAGGCGAGAATCCCACAAGGACCGCTGCCAGAGTACTCATTACCTTATCCATCTTAAGGTTACGGGCACACATATATGACAACATGATGCATAGAGCATAAAAGACCGTCATGATCCCCTGCATATTCGAATAGCCGAACATCGATGCCCATGAAGCAAGAAGCGCCGAATATGTCGGGATACCGTGCATAAGCCTTACCGGAGGCTCAGCTTCGGTATTCGGTGAATCCATTCCGATAAGATCGTTAACATCCTCGAGGTACGCCTCTCCGTATTCACCGTTCAGCGTATAATACTCATCGAAAACATACTCTCTTTTGGTATCTCCGTTAAGGAACATCAGTACCTGAGTCTGATATCCTCCCTCATCCTGACCTAAGCCGTAATACTGATTCTT
>CAMVBS010000019.1 GCA_947165785.1 uncultured Clostridia bacterium
TGAGGGGAATTGAACTCCTGTCTTGGTCGATTATATTCTGGATATAATTAACTGATTCTTTATCAGAGTAAATAATAATATGTGTTGTTGTCGTATTTTTCTCTTAACGTCTGAAGACTCGTGAAAACTGCATGTCCCAGTCTTCTCCCTTCAAAGCCTTCAACTTCGCCCAACATATCACTGATCTTGTTCATGATTTCTGAAGACAAACCGTTTTCCTCATTCTTTACTATATCTTCATCTGTCTCATAGAACACATGGACACAGGGGGTTGAATACATTTGCTTTCTGACCTGGGAATAACTTTTAAGTACTGCATCGATCTGATTTCTCTTCTTCTTGAAAAGAAGTTCGGTAATATCAGATTCTATGTCAGACAGAACCGGAAAGAAGTTCGAAGGATCATGAAAATCAGGATGGAGATCATTCTCCTGGCAAGCTCGAGCGAAGACATTCTTTACATTTTTCCTTACACCCACATCAAAAGCCGTGGGGCACTTACGTGTCTCCTCAATGCCCCAGGTAACGAACTGGACCCGCTTCGATTGCCGGCCCGGAGGACCGAACCTTTCTGTCGAACAGATATAGTCTAATATGCAAATACTGTATTCATCCCGAAAATACTGCTTCATGTAAGTAAGGACAGCATCTTCTGGTGTTATTCCTCTTACGGTCCTGATAACCTTGTTCACTTCTTCCTCAGTCAGAAACATAAATGTTAATCCTCATCTCTATCTCATTCGGATAAAACTCAAGATCAATCCTTCTGATAACTGTCTGTAATTAGCGGGTTTATCTATACCAACCCTAAACTGGATAACTGATGATTTATCTTACTAACACCCGTATTATACCATGATAAAAATACCGCCTGACCTTATAAGATCAAGCGGTATCTTTATGCCGTTGTCAGTACCGTACAAAAAAGCTGAAAAACACCATTCTGAGGAGAATCAAACTCCTGTCTTGGTCGATTATATTCGGGATTATCGAGTCTAACCATTATAAAAACGTCAGTAGTGATTTCTGACATCTTCTCTGGCTTTTAACAACAACTCTTTATAATCCGGATTAAGCGGTTCTGTCATAGTCTTTTCCAGCTGACAAAGGATTGTGCTTAATACATGCTCCTCAGAAATATCTTCGAACAGATCTCCTGACAGTTCATCGTATTTATCATTGATTATGCGGTTCAGGAACTCAAAAAGCACAAGCTTTTCAGAATCAGATATCTCAATGATATTTTTACTCATACTTTTTCTCCTCTTTCAGAATTCTGTTGATTTAACAAACTAAATCAATATTATCCCAGGTTCCATATGAGAACATTAATATTTTCTTTAGTTATTGCGGTAATGCCTTTTCGAATTCCAACACATTCTATTATCTCTCCGTCATTAACTGCTTAAAATTCTATACATCTATTCAAGTCCCAAATATCTTTCCGTACAAATCATCCAAAAAAATAATCTCTCGCTCATCTTCAGCGTCAAAAGGGGTGTTGGATAGAACTATTATATTATCGTTTACCATTCGGCATTCCTCATCAATGTAATTGCCTTGGCTAATAATATGTTCCCTTATCTCATATCCCCAGAAATTTACCCAGTGAATCGCTGTTGGTATTCCGGCACCAAACAAAGATCCTATCCTACGGGATGTAATATTATCAATAACAGCACCCCAATACCAATTAGATGTATTTGCTATCTTCTCAAAGAGTTGAATAACCAGTTCACTTTTAGCCGGATTATTTAAATCTATATTTTTTGGAATTTTAATATTCAGAGAATTGGTACAATTCCCGGCAGATGCGCCTAGCAAAGCACTTCCATAAGTCTTTTCACCAAACAGTTCAAAACGGAAAAGAATTCTGTATCCAAGTTGAGGGAACTGGATCTTGCCCTCATGATTCACGCCTCGCTGTACAAGATCATTCAGTTCGACTGAATCATAGCCAACATATTTTCCTTTATAAGAGACACAAATATTATCAATATATCCAGGACAATCATTAAATGACTCGAAAATGCATTCCAGCTGCTGAACTGTCATTTCAAGACTAGCCTGATGTGGGTGTTCCCAAAAGACGATAGTATATGTCTGAATCATTGTCTTGCTTTCTGTCATTTTAGTCTGTATTCCTGATATTTTCATAACAGGACTCAACTAGCCTGTCATAATCTTTCCTGTTAAACACAAAATTGCATTCGGCTATCCAGTCGATATTCTCTTCATCCTGATACTTCGGAAATGTGTAATTGATCCTTCTTCTGTAGAGTTCTTCGGTCCAGTTCTTTCCGATCCAATCGTACCAGGCGCTGCTGTCAACTTCTTCAAGTGCAATGCTATCCCCGTACTTTTCCCAGTCTTCGTCGGTATAGGAGTTCAGATATAAGATACCGTGCCGCTTTTCTTCTTCGAGATTTTCTTTTGAGTGATTAACGCTCCCGATTCTTCTCCAGATAACTACATCATCACGTTTTTCCACATCTGCAACCACTACGGAGCATGAGAAATCAAAATCATCAGGGCAACTCAAAATGGGCGTAATTGCCTTATCCTGCGCCAGAACAAACTTCATGAATCTGCTATCTCCTTCAAAATCATAATCGTCTGTCCAGGAGATCGCCAACATATCAGGCTTATACAGGAGTTGCTCATCACCATTTGCCCATTCCTTCAGGTATTCGTATAATGGCCTGCCATCTATTACGAATACAGCGGTCTCATATTCTGAAGGAATCTTAAGTCTTTTGATTTCGAGGGTGTTCATTGTCTACTTACCTGATCATTTATCTTACTAACACCCGTATTATACCATGAATAAAATACCGCCTGACCCATGCAGATCAAGCGGTATCTGTCGATTTTGGTGGAGGTGAGGAGAATCGAACTCCTGTCCGAAACCATATCCTTCAAGGCATCTCCGGGTGCAGTCATTGAATGGATTTATTCCCTTCCTCATTTCGCCCAATGACAGGCAATGATTCCGGTAACTTGATAGATACAACTGAAGCTCAAAGCTTTGCCTCAGAGGTTGTCCTGTTTAACCTCTGACAGGTAAGGTCTGCAACTGGCGCCCATTGTTCTTACGCAGATATAAGAACCAGGCGGTAGCTAAATTAAGCAGCTACGAGCTGTGTGTTGTTTGCAATTACTTGCTTTCTCGTTTTTTAAGGAGGCCAACGAGAATCCTCCACCCGCTTCCCTAATATCAACGACCCCGTCGAAACCGGTGCACCCCCATATCACAGCCCATAATGTGTCAAAAAAATAATGACCTAGAGGTTAGGTCATTATATGCTTTTTTATCTGTATTATCAAGTTGGATCAGAGTTCATCGAATCTAAGATCGTCTTCAACGTTATATTCCTGGGTTTCAGGGATCTCATCCTTTGAATCAACATTCTCTGATGTATACGGATTACCTGAGGATTCATATCCGCAGTAAATACACTTGATACCGAAGACATCCGCTACCTGAAGGAGCTTACCGCACTTAGGACAAGGTATGGATTCTTTCTTAAGTTTTGAAGCATTAGCCAGTTTATCCTTTGCTTCCGCAACAGCTGAGTTAAATTCTTCATTGGTAAAGCCCTTCTTCTCGAGCATTAACCAAAGACCGTAATTCAGTACTTCAAGTTGATCGACACGAGAAGCCAGTTTTCTTACATCATTACTTACATCAAGTGCAGCTGAAAAATTCTCAACATCGCCTTTACCTGTCTCTTTAGCCGAAACAACGGAATCTACTTTCTCAGCATTCTCTTCGTTCTTGTTTATGTTATCAAGGAATGTGCGCAAATCATCGTCTTCGTAATCAATCATAACCTTCTCCTTTAAGTTAAAATTCTTTTATATTTTATCACACTGATTTAAAGAATTAAACCTTTCCGGATTCTTTTAATTCGCCTGCAAAAACAGAGATCGCCTCACAGATCTTTACCTGGTTATTTTCATCCAGAAGCTTTGCCTCATCATCACTGTTGGACAAAAGTCCGAGAGAGATCTGGAATGAAGGAACAGTATTTGCATAATTAAGGCCAGTATAAAGACTCGTAGCCTTAGTTCCGATAAATTCCATTCCCAAAGCTTCGGATACCTTCTGACCCAAGCTGTCGCCCCAGGAAGCATTAGATCCCGTGTAATTTCCTGAGTCAGGTACGAATACACGAACTCCTGTACTCTTACCGTCATTAGCGGCATCGGCATGTATCCTTAAAAAGATATTGGCATTATTATCAGTTGCGATCTTAGCTCTCTCTTGATTAGTTATATCCACATCATTAGTTTCTCTGGTAAGGATAACCGTAGCGCCGCACTGTTCAAGATAACTCTTGAGTTTAAGGCTTACGTTCAAAGTAAGCTCATACTCATGAATACCTGAGGTTACACCGACAGATCCCGGAGTAGCACCCGGCTTTACTGTGGAAAGCCAGGAAGCAACTGCTTCATCAGTAGCAGATCTTTCAGCCTGATGACCCGGATCAATGACTATGGTAAGACCTGTAAGATCAGGGCTCTCAGCTGCTACGGGAATAGGTGTAGGAGTCGGAGAAGGAGTTGGCGTAGTCTCCTCGGTAACAGTTGTTGTTTCAGTTGCAGTCGTGACATCAGAAGTCAGAGTTTCAGTTGACTGAGATGCAACAGAAGTCTGAGCCTTAAGTTCAGCTTCTTCTACGATCTTATCGAACTTATCATCGAAAAGGATCTTTATGCCAAGACAGATTCCGGTAAATACGAACAGGATAAGGATTACTGCAATGATCTCCTTATTTGATTTCTTATTTGTCTTTTGCTCTTTTACCTTGACCTGCTGTTTGTTCTTTACCGGCTCACTTTTTCGAGGAGCAGGCTTCTTATTATCAGGTTTCTTCTGCGGCTTAGGAGCAGGCTTTGGGGGATCAGGGCGCTTTTCTTGGGAAACATGGGCCTTCTGCTGTTTTGCCTTTGCTCTGTTCTTCTCATCATAGGCAGCAAGCAATTTATCGATGGTTATCGATCTTTGCTCAGGTGACATTGCCTGAAGTCTCTCGAAAAGTTCCTTACGCTTTTCTTCAGGCAAAGTCTGAAGAAACTTCTTAAATCTCTCAGAATTGTTATTATCCTGTACCATACATATTTCCTCTGGGTTTTACTTCTTTGTTATTTTAACATAGTAAATGTATAATGAGGTTAATAAATAAGGATGGTTCAGTTATGTCAGACAGACTTTTTATCGTTATGCCGGCGTATAACGAAGAAGAAAATATTGAGACTGTTGCAAGAGAATGGCATGAAGTGGTTGCCAGGATCGGCAATGATTCAAAGTTGGTCATCTTCAATGACGGAAGTAAGGATAATACTTACGCTAAGCTTAAGGGACTCGAGAAGGAACTGCCTTGTCTTATCGGCGTAGATAAGCCGAATTCAGGTCACGGCGCCACAGTCCTTTATGCATATAACTATGCACTTGATAATGGTGCAGACTACGTATTTCAGACCGACAGTGACGGTCAGACGATCCCTGATGAATTCTATCCTTTCTGGGAAGAAAGAGAGAAATACGCAGCTATAATCGGACACAGAAATCACCGTCAGGATGGCCTTTCCAGAGTATTCGTTACTAAGACGCTGAAACTCGTGATAAGGATCGTTTTCGGCGAGAAAGTAACGGATGCAAATACTCCGTTCAGACTGATGCCGCGTGCAACTCTCGAGAAGTATATTCCAAAGATCCCTAAGGATTTCAATCTTTCAAATGTTATCCTTTCTGTACTTCTCGTACATAATAAGGAAAACGTAAAATTCACACCTATAACGTTCAGACCACGTCAGGGAGGTGTGAATTCCATTAATTTCAAACGTATTTGTAAGATCGGAAAACAGGCTGTCAAAGACTTCCGTGTGATCAAGAAGACGATGGACAGTTAAGATCTACTGGAATATCTTAAGATATAACCCTCACATGCATCAGCGAGATCTTCGTACGCCACGAAGATCTCTTTTGTTAGTGAATAGATCTCCTTCCAGCGAATGATCTCAATAGGATCCTTCTCGTAGATAAAAAGATTACGCATGCACTCTGAATACATATTTATCCCGACATCCTTGCTGTGATTGATCTCAATGATCGCAAGCTGAATCGGTGTAAGCTTATGAGGATTTCGCATTGCAACAGCCAATGCAACAACAGACTGAGCAGCCTGCTCAACAGCGATAAGAGAAGGAATGTAATCTTCCCGAAGTGAAGTAACGTTGAACGAATTGAAAGCGATCGCAAGGTCTTCTATGGCATCCGTACACTGTTCAAGCTTTCCGACTATATCCCAATACTCAAAGGACTGTTTATCCAACTGATGACCATTCTCGCGGATCTCGAGAAAGATAGAATGATAAAGAGCATCAGCATCCAATTCAAGAGAACCGATCCTCTTAGCGATCATATCAGCATCCTGGGCAAAATCTATCATCTCATTAATTACAGATGATTCCTTAGCTGCTATATCCGCAATAGATGACATTGTGTCTGCAACTCTAGCCCTGAACTTTGTATCCATAATGCACCCCCGGTCAAACTTTATATTGTGATTATAGTATATTCAGGGCAAAAAAATATCCCGAACGAAAATTGTTCGGGATAAATTTACCGTTTGTTTAAATAATCAAAGAGCTGATACCTTTGTACCGGAAAGAGACTCAGAAGCCTCGCCCTGATCAACGATCAAGTTAACATTCTTAGGTGTGCAAACGAATGTTGTCTTAACTGCTGTAGGCTCGATCTTACCGTCAAAAGCATAAACACCACCGCTGATGTAGTCAACTACACGCTGGTTGTTGGAGCTGGCTGTGAGATTGCAGATTACGATATGACCTTCACGGATGTGATCACAAACGATCTGGCTTGTTCTGATATCGTATGGGCTAAGCATTACTACTGTAGATGCCGGCTGCTGATAAACAGGAGTCTTCACTGCTGGTGCAACTTCCTCAACTGCTGGCTGCTCAACGAACTCACGTCCGTAGCTCCAATCCTCTTCAGAAGTTGTTCCATACTCATCCTCATATACATCGTTAACGAACTCGTCGTTAGCATATTCTTCCTCGTACTCACCGCCTGTTAAGAAATTCTTGAACTTCTCCATCATGCCTGCCATTTTTCAATTCCTCCTGTTTTTTTGTGCCCACCACCCGGGCGTTTTTTAACTATGGTTGAATTGTACTAATTGGCAAATCAAAAATCTATAATATTTGAACATGTGTAACAAAAACGCCATTTAAACCCGCAGTTTCAAGGCTTTTGTTACACTGTTGTAACATTAATGGTTATCTATGTATCGTCTGTCACCGAAAATAGAAGTGCCGATCCTGATGCAAGTCGAACCCTCAAGGATAGCTGATTCAAAATCCTGGCTCATACCCATCGAGAGCGTATCCCAATATGAAGGATCCTTGGTTCCGCTCTTAAGTTCATCAAAGATTTCCTTCGTCTTCGCGAAAACTTCCCTTGCCTGACCTTCATATTGCTGGATCGGAGCCATCGTCATCATACCTCTGACCCTGATATTTTCCAACGTTGCCAGTTCTTCAAGGGCACCTTTTAACGACTCCGGTGAAAAACCGTGTTTACTCTCCTCACCCGACACATTGGCCTCTAACAGGACATCTGTAACAATGTTACTTCCCAAGGAACGCTTATTGATCTCCTTTGCAAGGTCAACTGAATCGACGGAATGGATGAGCTTTGTCTTGCCGATGATGTACTTCACTTTATTCTTCTGTAATGTACCGATAAGATGCCAGTTACACTTAAGACCTTCGCTCAATACATCCTCATATTTAGGAACAAGTTCCTGTACTCTGTTCTCACCTAGATCAGTAAGTCCTGCTCTTATTGCAGCCTTGGCATAGTTAACTGGAAACACCTTGGATACTCCGATCAAGGTAACTTCAGATCTGTCTCTTCCTGCAGCCTTACAAGCTTCGTCTATCTTGTCTGAAACCTTGGCTATTCTTTCTTTTATTATAATATTTAATTCATTATCATCTATATGTTCCATATTATTCGACCTTATCTCCCGGTTTGACCGCGGATGGATTTGTAATGATTACCGTCTTAATATTCGGTACGGTACCATCACCAAACGGTGCAATGATCGCATATTCTCTGTCATAGTCCTTGATGATTACATCAACCTCAGATGCGAAACCATCCTTATTGATATAGATAGTTGCAACGCCTCTGTCATAATCAGGTTTAACAAGACTTGTAGTCTGAACTCTAAGACCTGATGTCGTATTGATGACGATCTCTATATTGATAGTCCTGAAACCGATAAGACTTTCAACGTGTCTGCTCGTGGAGAAGACGACAAGCAAGCCATCGTCACAAGGAACAGACCTTACGACTACACAGTTATCGATCGTAACACCCTCAGATGCAATGTTTATATTATGAGTAGTATCAGTTGCAAATTCTTCAAACTTAACGTCTTTACCTTTAAGAACAACTGCAAGATACTGAAGTTCGTTCTGTGATATCCTTGCTACATTCTCATCTTCTTCGACCTCAAGATCTGATGTGATAACACTTGAAGAATTATCGATATATTCCTTGATCTTGGATGGTTCTTCATTTAACAGGAGATCAAATGACAACTCTTCTTCAAGTCCGTCAAGCTTATAAGAAACGATACCGGGACTTGTTGCTTCGATATTGGAAGCACTCTTCTCAAGCTGTTTCTCATAACTTTCCGCATCATTACGAAGGAGATTTAATCTCTCGTCCTCAAACTCCAGCTTTGAAAGTTCCTTCTCTCTCTTATCGATAAGAACTGCAAGAGATGACTCATACGATGAAATATTGCTCAAAGTACCGCCCATAGCATCCTGTCTTAAAAGATCAACGATCGGAAGGATATCCTTATCACTGTCATCATAAACATTCTTAGCTCCCGGAGCCTTACCGGAATCGATTATCTCCTGCTGCACTTCAGATATCTGTGACTGCGTATTTCTAAGATTAGTAACTGTAGCAGACATGTTATCCGGAACTACCATGGCAAGTTTCTGGTTCTTAGCGATACGGCTTCCTTCGGTAGCCTTTGTTACAAGCTCGCCCTTAACATTGGACGGGATAACCGTCTCATCACGGACAATAAGAGCCGTTGCACCGATCGTATGCTCGACTCGACCCGTAGATACGAACTCGAACTTCGGCTTTGCAGCAATATATCCGTATAAATGATGGATGATAAATATCAGTACCGCTATCGAAAAAGCCGTAACAACTACCGCAAATATGGTATTTCTCAAGGCTCTCTTTCCGGCCCTCGCCTTACGGTTTGGTTTATATGAAGAATGCTTCTTTTCTTCCCTTAAAGGCGGCTCGGAAGTCTCGATCGGTTTGACCTGTTCCTTAGGCTTTACATTCACCGTTTTCTTTTTATTCTTGTGGTTCTTCTTTTTACCGAAAAGCACTTATATTTACCCCCATGAATCTATCGACAACATAACGGCAAGCTTTGCCTGCTCATATACAAGACCACCCTGCATATAGCCGATATAAGGTGCTCTCATAGGACCGTCACAGGAAAGTTCAGATGTTGCTCCCTGAACAAAGGTACCTGCCGCCATGACTACTTCATCACTGTAACCCGGCATTGCATAAGGCTCAGGAAGAGCGAATGAATCTACAGGTGAACAGGTCTGGATCATCTGGCAGAACTTCACGAGTTTATCAGGGTCATTGAATTCGACAGTCTGGACTATGTCTCCACGCTTATCTGAAGAAGCAGGACTTGTCTTAAATCCTACCATCTCGAACATCTTAGAAGCGAAGACAGCACCCTTAAGACACTCTGCAACAGTTGCAGGTGCTCTGAATATTCCCTGTGCTATCATCCTGTTAAATCCCAAAGTCGGACCTACATGACTTCCAAGACCCGGTGCAGTGATCCTGCATGCGACCTTCTCGACAAGATCTTCCCTTCCGACGATATAACCTCCGGTGCTGCATATTCCGCCGCCCGGATTCTTGATAAGTGAACCGCCGCAGATATCGGCACCGAGTTCACACGGTTCTTTCTTTTCAACAAACTCACCGTAACAGTTGTCCACTGCGATAACGACATCGTGGCCGTTCTTCTTGGACCATTCTCTTACAGTATCTATGATGCAAGTAAGATCCTTTTCATTAAGAGCTCTTCTGGTTGAATAACCTCTGGATTTCTGGATAAGGACCATCTTTGTCTTGTCAGAAAGCTTGGAATTTATACCGTCAACATCAGGACTTCCGTCCGGCAAAAGCTCGACTTCGTCATATGTTATTCCATATGCCTTAAGTGACGCATCATAATCATCGTTAATGCCGATAGTCTCCATAAGAGTGTCATAAGGTCTTCCCGTAACAGCCAAAAGCTCATCACCAGGCCTTAGGATTCCGTAAAGGATGGCAGAGATAGACTGAGTTCCGGAACTTATCTGAGTTCTTACATATGCCTTTTCTCCACCGAAGATCTTGGCGTAGATCTCCTCGATCTTCTCTCTTCCAATATCATCATAACCATAGCCTGTCGTAAGACCCATATGGCGCTCGGCAAAACCGAGTTCCCTGAACGCTGCAAGGACCTTGAGCTGGTTATATTCTCTAATACTGTCGATCTCCTCAAACACAGGCAAAACAGCCTTCATAGCCTCCTCGGCCAACCCGGCTGTTTTGTTGCTGACACCATATGTCGAATAAATATCACTTATCATCAGATACCGTAAACCTCCTCAGGTGACAGTACCTTGATGCCGTTGGCGTGGAAATAAGAGAGAGCCTCTTCTGCACTGTCTACCCTAATTACTACTACCGCATCGGAAGAAGCTCTTCCTACAAATGCGTAAAGATATTCAAGGGAGATATTATTCTCTGAAAGCACTGCCAAAGCCTTATCAAGTGTACCCGGCTTATCAGGGATCGCAAGTGCGATGACTGATGTCTGGCTGACCGTAAATCCGGCCTTCTGCAAGATGACCAGTGCTTCCGATGGTTTATCAACGATGAGTCTGAGTATTCCGAAATCCGTCGTATCTGCTATATATAAAGCTCTGATATCGATATCGGCGTTAGAAAGAGCCTCAGTTACCTCTGCAAGACGTCCTGACTGGTTCTCAAGAAATACATTGATCTGCTTAACCCACATAAGTTAATACCTCCATGACTTTTTTATATTATAACAATAAGTAAAAATAATGCTTATCTTTTTTCGAAAAGAAATGAGGCAAAACAAAAGCGGTACTGGAATCCCAATACCGCTTTCGTTTTTCCGTTTATAATGAAGAAGGCTTAATACCTCATTATCATCTTATCTTTGAACTCTTCCGCTGGCGTCACCATTCATCAAAGTCTCGACTTCCTTAACGCTAACGCGGTTAAAGTCGCCGCTTATGGAATGCTTAAGGCAGCTTGCTGCTACTGCATATTCCAAAGCCTTGGTGTCATCACCGTATGTCCTTAAGCCGTAGATAAGTCCGCCCGCAAAGGAATCTCCTCCGCCTACACGGTCTACGATATCCTTGATCTCATATTTACGGCTTACGTAGAATTCATTTCTGTTATTGATGCAAGCTGACCATCCGTTATGATCGGCACTGTGACTCTCACGCAAAGTGATGGCGATCTTCTTGGCATTAGGATAATTCTCCAAGACCTTATCAGACAGTTTCTTATACTTATCAGTATCGAGCTGACCGCCCTCAACAGCAACGTCACACTCAATGCCCAGAGACTTCTGACAATCTTCCTCATTAGCGATAAGAACATCTGTAAGAGAAGCGATCTTTGTCATTACATCAGATGCCTTTACACCATACTTCCAAAGATTCTTACGATAGTTAAGGTCGCAGGAAACGGTAACGTTTCTCTTCTTGGCTTCCTCACATGCCTTGATCGAAAGGTCAGCAGCACTTTGTGAGATAGCAGGAGTGATACCTGTTATATGAAGCCAGTCAACATCATCAAAAATCTTATCCCAATCAAAATCTTCACCTTTTGCAAGAGCCATGGACGAATATGCTCTGTCATAGACAACTTTACTTGGTCTTTGATTTGCACCGGACTCAAGGTAATAGATACCCATACGGCCCTCGCCTCTTAATATCTTGTCTGTACCGACACCGAACTTACGAAGTTCTCTTATGCATTCGTCACCGATAACATTGTCAGGAAGAACTGTAAGGAACTCGCTCGCCATGTCATAGTTAGCAAGTGATACAGCTACATTAGCCTCACCGCCGCCGAATGTTGCCTCAAATCTCGGAGTCTGGAAAAATCTCTCGTGCTCCGGAGTCTTGAGCCTAAGCATAATCTCACCGAATGTTATAACCTTCATGTTTCAGATCCTCCTCAAGAACGCGCTTTTTTGATCTTTTCGACTGTTATCTTGGATAACTCGGTGATCTTATCAAAATTATTGTCCTTGATATCCTTCTTAGTACATACAAAGCTTCCGCCGATGGCAATAATGAATGGTGCCTCAGCATATTCGCTCATATTCTCTTCGTTTATTCCGCCTGTAGGAAGGAACTTAACACCTGTAAATGGTGCAGCCAAAGCCTTAAGTGCCTTGAGACCTCCGTAAACATTAGCCGGGAAGAACTTAACTACATCAAGGCCAAGACTGATAGCCTTCATGATCTCAGTAGGTGTTACACAACCCGGACAGCAGTAGATATTATTCTCTTTGCAATAGATGACCGTTTCTTCATCAAGACCAGGTGAAACGATAAATTCAGCACCTGCTGCAACAGCATCAGCTGCCTGGGATCTATTAAGCACGGTTCCCGCACCTACGATCATGCCGGGAACATTCGTAGCAACTTCCTTGATAGCATCAAGTGCGCACGCAGTCCTTAAAGTGATCTCCATAAAGCAGATACCGCCTGCCAAAAGTGCATTTGCCAACGGAACAGCATCCTTTACGTCTTCTATTACTACAACCGGAACTATGCCGACATCATGAATTTTCTCTTTGATATTCATTTCTTGATCTCCTAACAAGTCTACTAGTATTCTAGCACATTTTATCTTGTATTCAACCTAAATTTGAGGTAATTTAGTTATAAATAATAAAATGCGTTTTAACATATTCTAACGCATCCAAGGAGTTTTGTATGAAACAATTCGTCAATGATCGTTTTTTGCTCACTTCGGATAAGGCTTCGTCCCTTTTCGAGAAATATGCAAAAGACCTTCCTATAATCGACTACCATTGCCATATAATCCCGCAAGAGATCGCAGAGGATAAAAAGTTTACCGATCTTACGCAGATCTGGCTTTCCGGCGATCACTACAAGTGGCGTCTCATGAGAGCAAACGGGATCGATGAGAAATACATAACAGGTGATGCTGATCCTAAGGAAAAGTTTATTGCCTGGGCTAAGACCATCGGTAAGGCTTTGGGCAGTCCTCTTTATCATTGGAATTGCCTTGAGCTTTCAAGGTACTTTGGTATCAACGAACCTCTTACCGAGAAAAATGCTGAGGAGATCTGGAATAAGACATGTTCCATGATAAGTTCGGATCCTTCAAAGTACTCCGCAAGAGGTCTTATAAAGGCATCAAACGTTGAAGTCATCTGTACGACGGACGATCCGCTTGATGACTTAAGGTGGCATAAGATGATAACCGAGGATCCTTCATTTAACACCAAGGTCCTCCCTTCCTTCAGACCGGATCCTATCCTGGATATCGAGAAGGATTCATATAACGAATACATCGACAGGCTTTCTGAAGTTTCAGGCGTCGGGATCAACGATCTTAATGACCTTATCCTTGCGATCGACCAGAGGATCGACCACTTCGCATCTATGGGCTGCCGTATCGCAGATCACGGTATGGAGACCATAGTCTTTGACAAAGCCCTGGGAAGCGAAGTCGCATCCATCTTCTCGAAAAGAAGAAACGGTGCAATAACATCAGATGAAGAAGCCAAATACAAAACGTACATCCTCATGCACTGCGCAAGAAGATATGCCGAACTTAACTGGAGCATGCAGCTTCATTTCGGCTGCATAAGAAACGTAAATGTCGACCTTCTCAAAAAACTCGGTGTAAATTGCGGATGCGATTCGATAAGCGGATCTTTTGATTTTGTTACACCATTAAGCAAGATCCTTTCAGAGCTCTCTGAAGAATCAAGACTTCCAAGGACCATCCTCTATAGTCTCGATCCGAATAACAATGCTCTGATCGATACTTTATGCGGCTGCTACAGAAATGTCATACACGGTGCGGCATGGTGGTTCAATGACAATATGAACGGAATGTTGGATCATATGAGATCTCTTTCATGTCAGGGCTTTTTCCCGGGTTTCCTCGGAATGCTTACTGACTCGAGAAGTTTCCTTTCATACACACGTCATGAATACTTCAGAAGGATCCTTTGTTCCTTTATCGCAGACCAGGTAAATCAGAACCTTTTCCCTGACGATGACGAAATACTCGGCGAGATAATAAAGAATATATCCTACGACAATTCGAAGGCACTTTTTTCATAATAATACTTTGCAAAAAAGACTCGGGTAACAAGATCGTTACCCGGGTCTTTTTTACGCATAAAAAACGAGGAGCATCTCCAATGGAGACACTCCCCGTAAAACCTAGCGGTGAAATAATTTACTTACCGTAGATCTCAGCGTAGAGATCAACAAGTCCAGAGCTGTTGAGGCCTTCGCAAGATGCAACATACTCATCCCACTTAGCATCGATATCTTCTTTACCTGTTACGAAGCTCAATGTCCATGTGTTGACGTTGTCTATCAAAGGAGTAGCGATGAGGTTGAGTTCCTCTGTCTGATCCTCTGTAGGAGCAAGTCCTGGTGAGAGCGGTACAGCATCACGATATTCGCCAACGTGCTCAACGAAAGCAGCTACCGGTGGAATGAAGTGGTCAGAAGCCTCTTCCATTGTGTGTCCATACCAGAAGTTACCACCTGCATAACCCCACTCAAGACGGATATCTGTCATGGAGCCTTCTTCGTCGTTAGCATAGCCGAGACCGGAGCAGCACATACCCGGAAGAAGTGACTTGGAACCGTCAGCATTTACCTGATATGTCTTGCCTTCAACACCCCACTTACAGAGTGTGTAAGCCTCTTTAGAATAGAAGAGCCAGTCAACGAATCTGAGCATCTTGATGAATCCTTCCTCACCGAGCTCATCGAGAGCCTTTTGGGAGATCATAACACCACACTCAAGACGGCCTGCACCTGCAGGGCTGTAGTTAGTTAAACCACGTGGAGCTACTGCATAGTAAACTTCATAGTTTCCTGCACCAAGGTTTGTATCAAGGTTGGAAACGAAGTTAGCATACTGGCTCTTGTTAACAGAGATGATAGCTGTCTGTCCGTTGAAGAACTTGTTTGTAGCTGTGGAATCATCCTGTGTGAATGTCTCAGGATCAAGGATGCCCTCTGCAACAAACTTATGAGCAACCTTAAGGAATTCCTTGTACTTATCTGTTGTTGGTGAGAAGTAGAACTCGTCCTTCTCCTGGTCATATCTCATACCGTCACCGATAGCCCAACCAGCGTTAACATCATAGGAGTTACCCATGAGCTTAAGGAGGTTACCACCGTTGCCCTGACCTGATTCGTTACCGCACCAGAGGTCAGACCAGATGTAATCGGACTCGGAGCACATACCCTCGGATACCATGTAAGCCTTAACCTTAACAAGAGCATCACAGAGATCTTCCCATGTGTAATCCTTCTCGATAGCCTCGATATCTACACCTGCTGCATCGAAAAGATCTTTTCTTACGAGCAATGAGTAGTCAGGCATTGTGGAATCATACATACCAGGGAGCTTATAGTAGTTACCGTCACTTCTTGTGATAGTAAGGAGATCTTCCTGCATATTGTATGTGTTGTAGAAATCTACAAAGTTAGGCATGTACTGAACATACTTGGAGATCGGAACGATAGCGCCACCATCAACAAATGCGGAATCGTCATAGATCTTAGGAATGATATAAGCAGCCTCACCTGCGTTGATATCAAGAGTGATGTTGTTCATGTAGTCACTGGAATCGTAGGACTTAATGTCAAGATGAACATTTGTGATATCCTCGATATCCTTGAAGATTCCGTCTGTCAACCAGGAATCCTGCATTGCGTACCAGCTTGCGTCACTAAAGAACATCGTATAAGTAACAGGAACGTCTGAATGGAAAGTCTCACCATAAACGTAATCCAATTGCTCCTCAGTTTCAGTAGGCTGGGTCTCGATCTGTGAAGGAATAGTCGTTGCTGACGTCTCTTCCTTGTCTTCGGAACCGGTACAAGCTACAAAGCATGAACCGATCATTGAAGCAGTTAAAAGTAAACAAACCAACTTTAACTTTTTCATAAATGCCTCCTAAATTTATAATTCTGTACCGGTTCTGCCGGTTACATTCGAAAGATAGTAGAATGGTGTCTTACTCTTTGACACCGCCGAGCATCATGCCCTGTACGTAATACTTCTGGATGACAGGGTAAACGCAGATGATAGGTAATACCGTAAGTACCATTGCGCATGACTTGATATTTGCGGAAACTGATGTAGCATCACCATCGCCCTCTTTTGCACCGACGCCTCTGATGATCGTCTGGAGGTAGTAAGCTACAGGCCACTGCTTCTTGCTGAGATACAAGAAAGCGTTGTACCAGTTGTTCCAATACATAACTGAATAGAAGAGTGTCATCGTAGCAATGATCGGCTTTGAAAGAGGAAGTGCGATCCTGATAAATACACCGAACTTGCTAAGACCATCTATCTCACCTGCTTCCTCAAGATCCTTAGGGATGCTCTGGAAGAATGACTTCATGAGGATTACGTAGTAAGTGCTTATCATCATAGGAAGGATGAAAGCAGGAACCGTATTCTTAAGTCCGAGTCCGACTACGAGGATGTAGTTGGAAATAAGTGTTCCGCCGAAGTACATCGTAAAGATGATGAACGGAGTAAGGAATCTGTTGAACTTGAGCTCTGACTTAGCCATCGGATAAGCAAGCATTGCTGAAGTTACAAGAGAAAGTACTGTACCGATAACTGTATAGATGATCGTGTTCTTGTAATAACTCAGGAACTCACCCTTAAGAACATATTTATAAGTATCGATATTAAATCCCTTAGGGATGATACCGGACTCTCCTCTGATGATCGCCTGCTCGGAAGTAAACGACTGGGATACCAGATAAAGGAACGGATAAAGTGTCACGATCACGATAAATAACATGATCAAATAGTTAACTACGAGAAATATTTTATAACCGAGGTTTTCTTTAACCTTCATCGGTTTTTTCTTAGCGCTGCTGATTGCCATATCGTTTCCCTCCTTACCAAAGACCGCTGTCTGTCAGTTTCTTGGATGCGAAGTTCGCGATCGTCAAGAGCACAAGATTTATAAGTCCTTCGAAAAGGCCAACCGCAGTTGCATAACTGAAGTTTCCTCCGCCGATACCCATACGGAATACGTATGTCGATACGATATCAGCCGTCTCATAGATCATCGGGTTGTAAAGGAGGTATACCTTCTCGAATGCTCCGCCGGAACCTACGAGACCGCCGATATCGAGAATGAGGAGTGTAGTGATCGTTGGGAGGATCGATGGGATCGTAACGTGCCATACACGTCTGAAGTGTCCTGCTCCGTCAACAGCAGCCGCTTCGTAAAGTGAAGGGTTGATGTTGGACATGGCTGCAAGATAAAGGATAGTACCCCAACCTATGCTCTGCCATACACCGGATGAAATAAAGATCGTTGAGAACCACTTTGCTTCTGAGATAAAGCTGATCTTCTGTCCGCCAAGAGAAGCAATGAGATTATTGATAGGACCGGAAGTAGATACGAGTTCCTTGATCATACCGCACATGATAACGATGGAGATAAAGTGTGGGAGATAAGAAACTGTCTGAACGAACTTCTTCCAGTGGATATTTCTGATCTCGTTAATGAGAAGAGCGAAGATCAATGTAAGCGGGAATCTGAAGAGAAGATAACCGATATTAAGTGTAAGGGTATTCTTAAATGCTCTCCAGAAAGTCTTGTCACCTACAAACTGTTTAAAGTATTTGACTCCGACAAATCTGTCACC
The DNA here is from genome assembly GCA_947165785.1 of uncultured Clostridia bacterium. GTDB lineage: Bacteria > Bacillota > Clostridia > Saccharofermentanales > Saccharofermentanaceae > Saccharofermentans. Next base: position 18,109 of record CAMVBS010000019.1, read on the forward strand.
GAAAATGCTTCCGCCTGCATGATACTTACGGAAAGCAATGATATTACCGAACATAGGCAAATATCTGAATACCACATAATAGATGATCGGGATAATGAGCAACAGATAAAGCTGCCAGTATTTTCCGATATGTTTGGTGAAGGAACTCTTTTTATTTGCCGTGTTTTTTTGTTGAAGATTAACGCTCATAAAACACACCTCTTAAAACATCTGCCTTAGTATTCTTACGCTCAAGTATCCTTGCCCTCGAGTACTCTTGCGTACTTGCATACTAGTTGACGGTTTAATTTTATAACTCGGGTGTTAATATGTCAATATATCAAACATAAAAAGGTCTAAGTTTTTGTCTAAGGTGCACAAAAGGACTCATATACTCTAGTGAAAATACACTATTGAAATGAGTCCTTTGTAAAATGTCTTTTATTATTATGCTCTGCTACCTGTTTTCGGAATACCCGATCACAGTTTTCTAACCTCATCAGCCATCAGTTTTCCGAGTACGCTCTTGTTCTGCGGATGAAGCTCATACGGCTCACCCAGACCCTTGGCAAAGACAACTCCGCATTTATCGACCATCGAAGGTGCATTTCTTTGCATCTTCTGAAGTTCGATCCATCCGTCTCCCAAACCGTCTACCGGATTTACATAGTCAGGCATCTCAACAACAACGATTGGAAGATCCTGACCGAGATCTTTCCTCCATCTTTCCACCATTGCCTTGAAAAGATAGTCGTAGCTTATATCCTTGCTTCCCCTCTTTCCCGGTTTAGCTTTAAGATTATACGGATCATCGGCGTTACTCTCTCCCTGATACCACCAGATACCGCTGAACTTAAGATTAAGTATCGGTCTTATAGATGCAGTATAAAGCGCAGTCGGGATAGTCTGTCCCATTATGACAGCAGGAGCAGGTGTCTGTGTCTCTATCTCGTTTTTACGAAGCCATGTTCCCTCCAATGAGATCTTCCTATCACCTGTTCTGATGTAATACTTATGATCAAGAAGGAATCCGCCGTTCTTATTGTTTATCTCCAGACGAACAGCGATGAGGTTCTTACCCTTATGAAGGATCGAACCGTCGAAAGGATATTTTCGAGGAGGATAACAATACTCTGTCCTTCCTACCATGGTTCCGTTGATGAAAGTCTGATCAGCATCGATAAGCTCTCCTACATAAAGGAACGAATCCTTTGAAGGCTCAACATCGATATCGACTTCCTTATAAAGCCACAGACTTCCTGTATACCCGTTACCTTCACGCTCCAGGAAGATTCCCGGCAAAGTAACTTCAGTCGCATCAGAAGGGATCACCTTTGCTCTTTGCTCAAAGTTCTCCTCAGTGATCGAATTACGCCAGGAAATGATTTCCTTTTCCTTACCCTGCAAAAACTGCTGCAATGAATCATCTTTTATGAACCTGTTGATGAGCTCACTGCAATCCTTGAATTCCGCGAGAAGGTCACCCGGCATCCAAGCCTCAAGAGTAGAACCTCCCTGCGCATTAAGAACGAGACCTATAGGGATCTTTCTTTCTTCATAAAGCGACTTGGCGCAGAAAAAACCAACGGCACTTATCTCCCTGATCTCATCAGGAACAGCCTTTACCCACGGAAGGTCTAGAAGATCCGCTTCCTTGGTATCGTCGAGCCTGTACTGAGGAGTAAGCCTATACTGTCTGATATAAGGATAGTTTGATGCCTTTACTTCATCTTCCGTAACATCCAAAGTGCGATATACTGGAAGTTCCATATTGGACTGACCTGCGAGCATATATACATCACCGAAGCAGATATCATCAAGTTCTACCTTATCAGAACCTTCTACTGTTATCTTATAACCCGTACCGTAAGGATGCGAAGGAAGCTCAATACAAAACCTGCCGTTTTCCGTCTTACCTTCATATGTCTTATTCTCGAAAAGGACTTTTACCACGTCCGAATTATCATCATGTCCCCAGATCCTGAAAGGCTCATCTCTTTGGATGACCATTCCGTTTCCCAGGATCCCTGCAAGTTTTAAACTACCGCTCATATAAACCTCCTGATTCCGTATATGCATATATTACCACGCACATCAAAGAAATTGTACTAGTATACTAGCAGATTAGTTGTTGATTTATTATCTTTACCACATTATACTAAAAACATATATACAGGGGGCATTTATGGACGATTTCTTCAGAAAGATCACAAAAGGAAGACTATACCGATTCGGAGATAAGCTCGGAGATCATATGTCGGTTTCCCTGCTCTGGTTCTTGTGCTGTCTTCCGATAATAACCATGGTACCATCCTTTGCTGCATTGTACTACAGCACGCACAGGAGAGCTTCCAAAAGATCCGAGACACCCGCCAAGGATTTTCTTCACTCGTTCAAGACTAACCTTAAGCAAGGTATAATTATTAATATTATCTATCTTATATATTCAGCGATCACCTTCGCCAATATCTATGTCGGCTACTTCGGACTCGGAGACTTTAAGCTTCCTTCTTTTTATTTTCCGCTTAGTCTTCTCCTTCTTCTGCCGCTCATTTTCTCATTCCCGTTTGTCATCCCGTGTCTGGCAAGATATGAGAATACGACAAAGAATATGTTCATCAACGGTTTTACTATGTCGACCATGTATATGCTCAAGGCAATACTTACTTGCCTGATCCTTACCCTGACACTTGCGATCCTGATCGTCTTCCCGCCGTCAGTTCTTTTCCTGCCGTCTTTATCGGCCATGCTTATCGAAAACATGCTGGAAAGCGCGTTTAAATATGCTGAGAACCGTAAGAAGAACTCCATCGAGGACATCATAACGGAGGCACAATAATGGAAAAATATCTCAACACCATCCAGTTGATATCCGGAATCATTGCAATAGTTCTTATATTCGCAGGTCTGTTTTTGTCGACCAGAAAACTGAGCAAAGAGGACTCAACGAAAAAGATACCAAAGAAGACCGTCATCATCTCAACTATACTTATCGCAGCAGGCCTGTTAGTCTATGCGATAACAAAAACTTGCACAAATTATGCGAACAGAGATCAGGAATATGACATATCTGTTTTATATTTATCCTCTCTGATCAGTGTGATAAAATACTTCGGGTTTGTTATGTTGTTGCCACTTCTGTTCAACTACATCAGAAGAAGGCCGGGGAAAGATATAAGTGATGATAATGAGGAAACAGTAGCCTGATCTTATTCCTGTCCCAAAAAACTGACATTTTGCATACTCAGAACGCATTGACACTCTTCTAGTAGTCTAGTATACTAGTTGTAAGTTGATGCTTTTAGCATCCGGCAGAATCGGAAATAAGACATCAGGTTGGTATATTTATGAAGATGATTATGAGATGGTTTCCTAATGGAGACGACAAAGTTACTCTCGAACAGATTAGACAAGTTCCCGGTGTATCAGGCGTAGCTACGATGCTTTCATTCGTTCCTGCCGGAGAGGTCTGGACACCTGAAGCTATCAACTCAGTAAAGAAAGAAGTAAATGACGCAGGCCTTGAGATGGAGGTCATCGAGAGCGTTAATATCCACGAAGATATCAAAAAGGGCCTCCCTTCCAAGGACAGGCTCATCGAGAATTATATAAAGACGATGAAGAACCTTTCAGATGCAGGTGTAAAGTGTATCTGCTATAACTTCATGCCTGTTCTTGACTGGTATAGAAGCGACCTTTATTTCCCGCTTCCTGACGGCAGTAACTGTATGGCATATAACCATGCTTATGCAGCTACTTTAACTTCAGACATGATGGCTAAGGAAATGATCGAAGGTTCCAATAATCTTACACTTCCGGGATGGGAGCCTGAGCGTTTCCCGCAGATGGCCGCAGATATCGAGTTCTATAAGAACGTAAGCCAGGATGAATACTTCAAGAATATCAAGTACTTCCTTGATGCTGTCATTCCTTATGCTGAAGAATACGATATTGATTTCGGCGTTCATCCTGATGATCCGCCGTTCCCTCTTTTCGGACTTCCTAAGGTAGTTAACAACGCAGAGGCTATCAGAAGATATCTTGCCCTCAACGAGAGTAAGAGAAACGGACTTACCCTTTGTACCGGAAGTCTCGGTGCCAATAAGGAAAACGACGTTCCTTCCATGGCTAAGGAATTTGCATCTCTTGGCAAGGTACCTTTTGTACATTTGAGAAATGTACTTCATACAACAGATAAGGATTTCCACGAATCTGCGCATCTTTCAAAGTGCGGAGATCTCGATATGTTCGCAATCGTTAAGGCTTTGTATGATTCAGGCTTTGACGGTTATATCAGACCGGATCACGGAAGAATGATCTGGGGTGAAACCGGACGTCCGGGCTATGGTCTTTATGATCGTGCCCTCGGGTCAAACTATATCTTGGGTTTATGGGAAGCTATAGAAAAACTGAGCACATAATATGCCCCTCATATAATTGCTTTTGGATTTTCCTGATAAACTCTATAACTACGAAACCGATGCGAGCCCCCAAACATGCATCGGTTTTGTTTTAAAAGATCGGATCAAATTGTAAGGAGACTAAGACTATGAAGCTTACAAAAGAAAGTATAAAGAACAGTTCGGCTTTTGAAGAGAAAGGAATTATCCTTCCTAAGTTCAACTTAGAAGAGGTTCTGACGAATACCGATTCCAATCCTACATGGGTTCACTTCGGAGCGGGAAACATCTTCCGTGGATTTATCGCAAGGATCGCACAGGACCTTCTTAACCAGGGACTTTTAAAGACCGGTATCGTTGCTGCGGATACCTTCGATTATGAGATAATCGATAAGATATATACACCGTATGACAACCTCACTTTGATGGCAGATCTTAAGCCTACAGGTGACGTTTCTTATGAAGTCATCGGAAGTATTCCAATGGCAATTCGAGCTAATGCAGTCTATGAAGAAGATTACAAAAAACTCCATGATATCTTCACTTCCCCTTCTCTTCAGCTCGTAAGCTTTACGATCACGGAAAAAGGTTATTCTTTGAGGAGTATGGACGGCAACCTTCTCCCTGTAGTCGTTAATGATATCGCGAATGGTCCTAAAGCACCTAATCACGCAATGAGCATCGTCTGTTCCCTCCTTCTCGAGAGATATAATGCAGGTAAGCTTCCGCTGGCGGTAGTAAGCATGGATAACTGCAGCCATAATGGCGACAAGATAAAATCCAGCATCATGGAGATCGCTGATTCATGGTTTAAGAACAGCTTTGTTGATCAGGGATTTATCGATTACCTGAATGATAACAGTAAGATCACTTTCCCATGGTCAATGATCGACAAGATCACTCCAAGGCCGGATGCTTCCGTTCAGAAGATGATCGAGGATATCGGAATCGAAGACATGACTCCGATCACAACAAACCGAGGAACATTCATCGCTCCGTTCGTAAATGCCGAAGTACCGCAGTATCTCGTTATCGAAGATGATTTCACTAACGGAAGACCCGTTTTCGAGAAGGCAGGGGTTTATATGACAGACAGGGATACCGTAAATAAGTCAGAGAGAATGAAGGTTACGACATGCCTTAATCCTCTTCATACTTCCCTTGCAGTATTCGGTTGCCTTTTGGGATACACGAGGATCTCAGAAGAGATGAAAAATCCTGTCCTGGTCGACCTCATAAAAAAGATGGGTTACGGCGAAGGTCTTAAAGTCGTTACCGATCCTAAGATCTTGAGTCCTGAAGCATTTATCAAGGAAGTAATCGAAGAAAGACTTCCAAACCCGTATATCCCTGATGCGCCTCAAAGGATCGCTACAGATACAAGCCTTAAGGTACCGATCAGATTCGGTGAGACTATCAAGTCCTACATTGCTTCTGACGAACTTGATGTAACTTCACTTACTTTTATTCCGCTCACGATCGCCGGATGGTTCAGATATCTTCTCGGTATCGACGATAAAGGTAATGAGATGCAGTTAAGTTCAGATCCTCTTATGGACGAGCTCAAGGGTGAACTTAAGAACGTAAAGTTCGGTGATCCTAAGAGTGCATACGGCAACATAGACGGGCTTTTAAGGAATACTTCCCTGTTCGCGGCAGACCTCGTAGAGTGTGGTCTTAAGCCGAAGATCGAATCGATGTTGTCGGATATGCTAGAAGGCGAGGGTGCAGTTTTGAGCACTATCACCAAATATGTATGCGGCTAATGATAATTCCTTGACACATTGAACAATTTAATGGAAAATATCTTTGTTGTGTTCATCGTTTGATGAATAATGACGGAGGAAAGAAGAAATTAATAATATGATTATTACGCCAAAGCATGATTACGAGAACAATCGTGATTACGCACTTAGAATAGTAAGAGAGAACATTATCAATATGGAGATCAAGCCGGGAAGCTTGATCGGCGAACAGGAGATCGCAACTATGCTCAATCTCTCCAGAACGCCTGTCCATGAAGCTTTTCTTGAGTTATCCAAGTCCAAGATCATAGAGATATTCCCTCAAAAGGGATGCTTTGTCTCTTATATCGATCCGGAACTCATCAATGAGTCCCGTTTCCTGCGTAAGTGCATTGAATGCGCTGTTGTTCAGGAAGCTTGTGATGTCGCTACAGAAGCTGATATAGAAGAACTCGAAGAGACCATTAACCTTCAGGAATTCTATAACGAAAAGAACAATGATAAGTTCCTCGAACTTGATAATGAGTTTCATAAGATCTTTTACAGGATATGCAATAAGATGCAGTGCTATTACATGGTCAGCCTTATGGCTCTTCACTTCGACCGTGTTAGAAGCCTGAGTCTTCTTGCAGTAAAGGATCATAAGATCTTGGAAGATCATAAGGCTATCCTTGATGCAGTAAGGAACAAGGACAAGGATAAGGCTGCTGCAGCTTTCATGAAGCATATGAGCCGCTTTGATCTCGAATGGGATATCATCGCTGACAAGTACGGCGAATATATCAAAACTGAATAAGAATAACACGCTTAACCATTAACTTAAGGGGCTGTCTCATTAGATTGAGACAGCCCCTTGTTCTTATGCATTAAATTGTATTCTTCTATCAGAAAAGAATGTCCTTAAAACAAACAAGCGGTTCATTCTTATCAAAATCCCAACTGTGGAATGAATCACCGTGACAGAAATCCTTCTCGGAACAGTTCCTGCACTTTTCATTGCAATCCGAAAGATCTCTTCTGAAGAATTCGAACTTGTTATTCCAGACCTCAGTGAAATCATCTTTAAGGATATTTCCCTGTATGGTCTCAGGTCTTCTCTCGATATCAAGACATGCGATGATATCACCGTTGGCAGTTATGCTGGCAGTATAGATACCTGCCGTACAAAGGAAGTACCAGTCGCGAAGCTCCCTTTCATATTCATTACCGAGATAATGGCTGCATCCGTAGCAGACAGGCTCACCTGCGATCCTTTTATTTCTGATGAATTCCATGATGTACTTCTGATCTTCAGCCGTAAGAAGGAGTTCAGGATAATCCTTTGCCCTGCCCATCGGTTCAATACCGATAACACGCCATGAATCGATATCCATCTTATCAAAGATCTCATAAAGAGCATCAAGTTCCGTAATATTCTTATGAGTAACAACGGTAGTTACCTGGATATTCTTAAAGCCTCCCTCTTCAATGAGGTTATTAATACCCTGCATTGCCTTCTTATAACCGCCAGGTGTTCTTCTGAAGGCATCATGTGTTTCCTCAAGTCCGTCGATACTTATGGAAATGGTCCTCATTCCTGCCATACGGAGCTTATGGGCACATTCCTTATCGATCAGGGTACCGTTACTTGTCATACCCCAGCTGAAGCCGAGTTTATGAGCATATCCAAGTATCTCGAAAAACTCTTTCCTTAAAAGAGGCTCACCGCCCGTAACACAGATCATCTTGTCACCTGTGCCAAAGTCCTTCTTAACCTTATCAAGGAAAGTCTTATAGACTTCTACCGGAAGTTCTTCGGACTTCACTTCACCGCAGCGGCTTCCGCAATGAATGCAGTTCTCGTTACAGCGCATCGTAAGTTCAAGAAACAGATTACGAAGCCTTGGCTTGGAAAACAAAGACTTACGGTACTCCATAAGCTCTGTCATATGATTACGCTTGATCTCAACGTCGAACATTATCAGTCTTCTCCCTCGCTGACATCCGTCTCTTCGTAATCAGTCGGTGGGCCATAAACACCTGTGACCTCGTCATCACCTGGTTCATAGTCAGTCGGTGGTCCATATACATCCGCTATCGGTTCATCCACATCATAATCTATAGGTGCACCGTATTCAGTCTGCGGTCTTTCACTGGTAAATTCAGTCTCCTCTTTGGTCCTGACCGCAGGATCATCATTCTTGTCCTCCGGAGGGATACAACCTGTTAAACCCATTGCCATTGCAAACGAAGCAGCGATCAATGCTGTTGCCTTTGTTTTTTTCATTACCTTTCTCCTTATTCTCTTTATTCGTATCTTTCATCGATCACTCTCTTGGTCTTCTTCTCAGACCTTGGGAGCAGACCGAGTTCAACGACTTTAACAATAGGTGTAAAACCGATCTTTGACTTAACGGACTCAGCGATCTTCTTACCGAGAGCATCAAAATCATATTCGCCCGTAGTCTCGACATATATTCTCATTGTATCACGTCCGTCCAGATGCGATATCCTGATCTGATATTCACTGGAAAGTTCAGGGAATGTCTTCAGTACTTCCTCGATCTGTTTAGGGAATACATTAACGCCCTTGATCTTCATCATGTCATCCGTTCTTCCCTGGATGACATCAATCCTCGGGAACTTGGAACCGCACGGACACTCACCAGGGATTATCCTTGAAAGGTCATGAGTTCTGTAACGGATAAGAGGAGCACCTTCCTTAACAAGAGTAGTGATGACGATCTCGCCCCACTCACCGTCAGGAACAGGTTTAAGGGTCTCAGGATCGATGATCTCAAGATAGATGAAATCATCCCAATAGTGCATACCCGTATCGTATTTACAATTGATGCCGATTCCCGGACCATAGATCTCAGTAAGTCCATATATATCGTAAAGTTCGATGCCAAGTTCAGTCTTTATCCTCTGGCGCATCTTCTCACCCCAGCGCTCGGATCCGATGACACCTTTCTTAAGACATATCTTATCCTTAATCCCTCTCTTCTCTATCTCTTCAGCAAGAAGGAGAGCATATGATGATGTAGCACATAAAACAGTAGACTTCATATCCATCATCATCTGAAGCTGCTTATCGGTATTGCCAGGGCCCATAGGAATAGCCATAGCTCCGAGTTTCTCACAGCCTGCCTGAAAACCGATACCTGCTGTCCAAAGTCCATAGCCCGGAGTAATGTGGATCCTGTCTTTATTGGTAATACCTGCAAATTCATAGCAACGGGCAAACATAGTAGCCCAATCCTCTACATCCTTGGCTGTATAAGGAATGATGACAGGAAGACCTGTTGTTCCGGAAGAAGAATGGATTCGGACGATCTGATCTTCAGGAGCAGTCATGAGGCCGAGAGGATACGCTTCTCTTAAGTCATTTTTCTCTGAGAACGGAAGTGACAGAAAATCATCGACGGTCTTAACTTCACTTACGCCTGCATCTTTAAGTTTTTTACCGTAAAAGCTGCCGGCCTTCTCCAAAGCCTTGATCCTGTCATTTACCTGAAGCAGTTGCTTTTCACTAATTTGCATATGATATACCTTCCCATCCTTCTAATTCGTTTTAGGGCTCATTGTTTTTGTGCCCAAGACAATTATAATATTATTTGTATAATTTTTTAAATCTTTTATGGAGAAGATATATGGCTACACTTTGTAAGAACTGCGGACACACTCTTATTTTCGATCCGATCTCACAAAAAATGGAATGCGAAGCCTGCGGAAGTTCATTTCTTCCTGAGGAGATAGAAGCCGAAAGTAAGCAATACAGACAAGATGAGAAGATCGAATCGATGGAAGAGATCTATGGTCAGAAAGACGCTGATTTCATCGATTGTTATGTTTATACATGCAGTCAGTGCGGCGGTGAGATAATCATAAACGGAACCGAAGCATCAACGAACTGCATTTATTGCGGAAAGCCTAACGTTGTATTCAGCAGGATCGCAAGACAGAAGGCACCGGAGGTTATCCTTCCTTTTTCCATCTCCAAGGAAAAGGCATTGGAGCTGGTTAGAAATAGGGTCAACAAAGGTTTGTTCATCCCTAAGGAAATAAAGAACTTCACTGTTGACAGTGTAAGAGGAATCTACATCCCTTATTGGATAATAAATGCTTCGTATACTGATTCCGTTGTTATCCAGGGAACGGTAAAACGAGGAAAGAGCAGTACTACGAGATACTACGGACGTGCAGGTAAACTTAATCTTCACAACATTCCTTTTGATGCATCCACTACTCTTTCCGATGAGAGCAGCCAAAGGCTTGAGCCATTCGATCTTAAAGGTCTTAAGGATTTCGATGAGGATTATCTTGCAGGCTTCTATTCGAATATCTCGGATGTAAAATACGGAGAACTCAGAAGAAATGCATTTAAAAGAGCAAAGGAGTATTTTGATGAGGAAGCAATGAATGATGTTAAGGGCGCGTCCTCCAAAAAAATAGTCTCCTCGCTTCCATCATTATCCGTCGATAACAAGATGAGTTACGCTATGCTTCCTGCATGGTTTATAACTTTTGACTACAAAGGCAAGCATAACACCATCCTCGTTAACGGCGATACAGGAAAGATCGTATGCGGACTTCCGTGGAACAAAGCACTTTTTTATACAATGCTGGTCATTTTATCCATACTTTTGACGGTTGCATTTTTCTTTGTATTTAAATTTACTTTTCCGTATATATTCTCCAGCAGGCATTCCTCATCAAATAACGATAATGGAAAACTGATCATCGGTCTTATAGCAGGAACGGTCGCTTTGTTCGTAACAGGAGTTCATAAGATAAGAAAAGTTGTTAAGAATATCAACCTTACACAGGATAAGGATATATTCAATTTCACAAAGAAGAGGCAGGAGTGACAGATTATGGGATTTTTTGCATTTTTATTCGGAAGTGCCCTTGGATGCGGACTTGCCTTTTGGATATGCGCGACATTACTCGACAAATCAAATAATATCGGAGACAGCCATGGTTCCTCAAAGGACTATTTGGCAACAGCAGTTTTCACGGAAAGAATGGACAGACTGTCCAAAGAAGACAGGCAGTCTTTCTCTGCAAGATATGCAAGAGATATATCTGACTACTCCGCACAACCATCTGACAATGAACAGGTCAGAAGACTTACTGCTGATGAGCTCGAGTATTACAAGATAAAAAAAGCCGAAAACTTGAGAAATCCGAATGCTGATAGGAATAAACCTATAGATGACATGGAATCGGAATTTGAAAAATGGGAGAAACAAAATATGGACCAGGGATCAAACACCCAGCCCATATTTAAGCCACTGGACAATAACAGATTCTGAAAGACTCGGATCAATCAACGTATTCCAAAGCCCGAATGTTCATCTCAACGAACTCGGGCTTTACTTTTGCCTTCATCGCTTCGATGATATCCTGATGTGTAATGTTTCCCAGGAAACCGTTCTTGGAGGCAGCTCCGAGAAGTATCATATTCATTGCCTTGGGATTTCCGATATCCTTAACAGCCTTCTCTGTATCAACGACCTTAAGCGAAGAGATAATATCAAGTGATCTAAGATAATCAGTCATATCGGAACCCTTGTAATCAGATCCGACCAAAGCAGCCGTTACAGGCATTACAGGACGATCACTTGTTATAACCGCTCCGCCCTTTTTAAGGAACGGAAGCATCCTTACCGTTTCAGAAGGTTCAAAGCCGATGATGAGATCTGCTTCGCCTTCTCCGATCAAAGGAGAAACAACATCATCACCGATCCTTAAATGACTGAATACGCTTCCGCCCTTCTGAGCCATACCGATCGTCTCAGCTGACATTACCTTCATTCCTTTGTTCATGGCAGCTGCCGCAACAAGTTTTGAAGCCAAGACCGTTCCCTGGCCTCCGACACCGCACAATACTATATTTGTACTCATCTTGTAATAACCTCCGATCCGATCGCATCTGCAGGACATATCTGTGAACAAAGACCGCAACCGTTACAAAGCGAACTGTCGATGACTACCCTTCCGTCTTTTATGACGATACCCGGGCATCCGATCTCCTTAACACACATCCTGCAATCAACGCACTTATCCGTATCGACCTTACAGACATTCTGCGGTCTGAAGATCATAGCGCAAGGACTTGAGAAGATGATCGCCTTAACACCCTTGCGTGATGCCATTTCCTTAACAGTTTCAACTGCATCATCAAGTTTTAGCGGATCTATCACGGCAATATCACTGATACCGATTCCTTCAAGCACCTTTTTGATATCGACCTTGGCCGTGATCTCTCCCATCATGGTCTTTCCGGTACCCGGATGAGGCTGGTGTCCTGTCATGGCAGTCGTGGAATTATCAAGGATAACAAGAGTCATGTCGGCTCCGTTATATACGGCGTTAACGGCTCCGGTAATCGCGGATGCAAAGAATGTGGAATCGCCTACGAAGGCAAAGCACTTTGTGTTGGGTTCTATCCTTCCTACACCCTGAGCGATGTTGACACCTGCACCCATACAAAGACATGTGTCACACATATCAAGAGGCATCGCATTACCGAGTGTATAGCATCCGATATCACCTGCAAAGAGCGTCTTTTGACCCTTCATTGCTTTCTTTACTGCATAGAACGAAGCCCTGTGAGGACAACCTGCACAAAGTACCGGAGGTCTTACCGGAAGTTCCGGCGCATTATCTGCCTTGGAGGACTTGTCCTCTTTCAAACCAAGGAATGCATATATCTGGTGCTTAACGTCATCTCTTAAGTTTTCTCCGGAAAGCTTAACGTCATCCGTCATCTTTCCTCTGATGACTGTCTTTAAGCCGTATTTGCCGCAGACTGATATGAGGGCACGTTCGATAACCGGATCAAGTTCCTCGATACAGAGGACTTCCTTCTTGTCCTTTAGAAACTCATAGGCGAGCTTTTCAGGAAACGGGAACGGAGTCGATATCTTAAGTACAGACGGCTTGTTCTTAAGAGATTTCAAAGTCTCGACCGTATTGGCGTAACTTATGCCGTGGGTAGCGATACCGAGCTTAAGATCGCCATCGATGATCTTATTGCGCTCATAAGATGAGAACTCATCTGAGATCTTCCTGTTGCGTTCTTCGATAAGAGCGTGATTACGGTTTGAAAGCTTTGGGAAGATTACCCAGCGCTTGGAATCCTTGATAAAACCTTCCGGTTTGTTCACAAATATCTCGTCCGCAACCTTGACCGAAGAATAAGCATGGCAGATCCTTGTAGTCGGCCTGAAGAATACCGGTGTCTTATGTTTTCGAGAAAAAGCAAAAGCCTCTATGATCATGTCGTATGCTTCCTGCGGAGAGGAAGGATCAAAGCAAGGTATCTTCGAAAACATCGCGAATGTCCTAGTGTCCTGCTCCGTCTGGGAGGATATCGGACCCGGGTCATCAGCTACCATCACAACCATTGCGCCTTTGATTCCGACATACTCAAGACTCATCAAAGGATCGGATGCAACATTCAATCCGACCTGCTTCATGGTTACCATAACGTTAGCACCGCAATATGCGGCACCTGCAGCTACTTCCATTGCAGCCTTCTCGTTAACGGACCATTCGACATAAACATCGTCATCACGAAACTTCGCTACCGTTTCCAAGACTTCCGTAGAAGGAGTACCCGGATATCCGGCCACCAGATTAAGACCCGCCGCAATAGCGCCTTTGGCGATGGCCTCATTACCCATTAAAAATTCCTGTGCCATATTAGTCCCCTGTAAAATTTAATAATCTTTTAATTCTCTTAAATAATTTACTTTACGAGTAATTATTATAGTATAATTTCAACATGCGTAAAACAGTGACAGTATTTTTATGGGAATTTAAAAAGCTTTTGACGAATTGGCGCAAGGCGCTCACAGTCTTTTTGATACCGGCCGTTCTTATGATGGTCGCTCTTAACTTATTCCCTTTGCTGATCAATTACATGACAACGGGCACCGTCATACGTAAGCCGATAATGGCTATCGATGCTCCGAAATCCTTTAAAGAATTTACCGAGAGCGATCTATATACCCTGCCATATGGGTTTATCTTCGTCGATAGTCAGGATACGACGGATAAAGAGCTTAAAAAGGAGCTTCAAAGAGGACGTCTGATCATCAAATTCACGTATAAAGACTTTGATAAGAACATCCGGGATTTTTACGATGAAGTATATAATGGCAATACTACGCCCAAATCCAAATCAAGGATAGAACTGTATTTTGACGGAAATTCCATGACAATGTACGGCAGAAGCCTGCAGTTCGAAGAAGAAGTACTTCCGAATTATGAGACGTTCTGCTTTGAAAAGCTTGCGGGAGATTATAAAGATATCGGTTGGAACAGGTTTAAGATCGATGATTTTAACCCTATGACGACGATAGTCAAGAACAGAGGCACCGCGAACAACTCTGCTTCAAGGCTGATACCGGGTATTATCCTTCTCCTCCTTTACTACTGCGTTTATTCTTTAAGCTGTGATCTGTTCGCTGCCGAAAGAGACAGGGGGTTTCTTCGTAAGCTCATCATGACTCCCGTATCTCCTGCTTCCATATTCGGAGGTAAGACTGCTGCGGTAATAATCATTTCGTTTATATCAGCTATCGTAACGTATCTTGTTCTCCTGTTCGCAAGCTGGGTCAACATCACAAATGACTCGATGTCGCTCCTGCCATTCGGAATGCTCCTTACGGGAAAGGAAATGTTTGCATTCTTACTTCTCATTCCGCCGACAGCCTTCATCATGACCGCTATATGCTTAAGGATCATCTTCTCGCTCGAAAAGATGAACGAGATACTTATGAACCTGCAGTTTCCTCTGATCCTTTTCCTTCTGGAGTTCTTCGCTCAGATGGCAAGGACCGGAAAGCCTTTCCTGGTCGAATATCTTGTTCCTATACACGGAACGATCTGCGGCCTGCGAGACATTTTTGCTACTGACATCCGATGGTCGTACTTACTTCTTACGATCTTCCTTGATATACTCGTCGGATCACTTATATTCCGAAGCACTTTCAAAAAGATAGGAGACGGATCTTATGATGGTTGAAGTCTGTAACGTATGTAAAAGATATACAGAGAAAAAGCTCACTGTTGATAATGTCAGTTTCTCGGTGGAAGCCGGAACTGTATATGGTCTTCTCGGTCCGAACGGTGCCGGAAAGACAACTTTGATGCAGATGATCTCCACACTTCTCAAGCCTACGTCAGGTGAGATCTATATCGCAGGGCTCAAAGCGCCTAAGGATACCTTGGAGATCCACAGGAAGATCGGTTTTCTGACGACTGAGGTCAAGCTCGATCCGGGTTCTACACCGAACAAGCTCTATGACTTTTTCGCGGAGCTATATGATATACCTAAGGAAACCGTAAAAGAGAAAAAGCAAAGGGATTTCGACAGATTCGGGATCATGCCTTTTGCGGATAAGAGGATCGTCGATCTCTCAACAGGTATGAAACAGAAGGTCAGCATATGCATAAGCCTTATGCATGAGCCTCCGGTGATCATCTTTGATGAGCCGACCAACGGACTTGATATCCTTACCTCCAAGCAGGTTACGGATTATCTTCTCGAACTTAAGGCAGAAGGCCGTGCGATCATACTTTCTACGCATATCTTCCAGCTTGCCGAGAGTCTTTGTGACGTTATAGGCGTGCTTGTTGACGGAAAGCTGGTAGCTTCCGGATCTGCGGCAGAACTGACTGAAATGACGGGATCAAAGAATTTCGAAGAAGCATTCTTCAAGATATATTCTGAGTATCATAAGGAGCAATAAGATGAATCTACGAGCTTTCAAGGCCATATTCCTTAAAGCTTTCGGGCGCAACGGTAATGGAGGCGCCAAAGCCTCTACGACGACTTTTGTAGTAAGTATCGTCTTTGTTGTTGCGCTCACTTTCATGATCGCCAATCTGTTTTCAGCTCCATGGCTGAGTCGTTACTACGAATACGAAGGCTATCATAACATCATCGTTATAAATGCTCCTGCTTCGTTTGACGAGTTCTTATACAGCAGTCATCCTGATATAGGAAAGAACCTTAAGCACAGGAAGGCTGAAGCTGCTTACGATTATTCCACATACAATTCGCTCATGAGGAACGAAGAAGCTTTTATGACTATCTATTTCCCTGAGGATTTCGAGGAAAAAGTAGCCAAGGATGAAAAGGCTGAAGTCCTGACTTATATATTAAGAGACAGGCTTAAGTATGCCGACTGGCAGAAGGTCTTTACCCAGAATGTCATGGAAGAATATCAAAACTACATAAAGATCGAACAGGATGTCCCTGTAACACTCGAGGAGATCTACACAGTCGGTCAGATGTCCGTTAACACAAACGGAAAGTCCCAGCTCGAGTATACTATCGACTATTTCGCGACAGTTATGGTGCCTCTTGTCACCTTTATCGTTATGCTCTATATAGGCATGAGCAAAGGCACTAATGCAGTTGCTGGTCAAAAGGAAAAAGGAACATTAACAGGCATTCTTCTTACTCCTGTCCGTAAGGGCACCATCATCATGGGTAACCTTACCGGAATATGGATAGCTACGCTCCTTCCTGCCATTGCTGGATTACCTTTCATCATGATCCTTCCGATGTTCAGATCACTTAAAGGATTCGTTTACTCGCTGATCCTCATGATGACCTTAAGTCTTCTTATCTCATCAATAACACTTATGATCTCCATAATGAATGATACGGTAGTTACGGCCCAGACGGCTTTCCTTCCTGTATTCTTCATTCTTCTGGGCGTTGCCATCATGTGTATCCAGGGAGTAAACGATATCGCACATTTCTACTATTGGATCCCTGTATACGGTCATTTCTACGGTATAGGAACAAGCCTTATCCAGGGAGATATCAGCTTTATCGATGTACTTATCTGTACGCTTAGTACCATTCTTCTGTCAGGTATCTGTATCGCGATCTCCGGAGGACTTCTTAAGACTGAAAGGTTCACAACAACAGTCGAATCATATTCAGACCGTAAAGCCAATAAGTACGCAAGAGAGTATGAAAGAGCACTTGCAGAAAAGAATATCGATCCTTCAAGAGTCATCTACGGATATGAGCCCGAAAAGTATATCAAGAGCCGTAAGCTCCTGGCTCATCACACAAGATTTCCTCTTATCGTTCTGTCCATATTCCAGATACTCTCCCTTATCCCTGCCGCGATCTTCCTTAGCAAGACAGCAGATTTTAAAGAGATCGTCATGAACCTTCGTAAGATAAGGGATCTCGAGGAGATATTAACTACAACATTTGACACGTTTGGCCTTCTCATGGCTCAACCTATATACATCTTCTTCATGGGTCTTTCCTATTACGGCTTGCTCGCCACTTATTTCATTAAGGTCAGATTCATCGAAAAGAATAAGCTTACAACACTCGGTATCCCTTCATCATTCAAGACCGGCATTAAAGATTACCTTAAAGGAATGCTCCTTGGTATAACGATGTTCGGTTCTGTATATCTGCTTCTCCTTGTTTCAGGAGTCGCAAAGATCACATCTGTCGGTATACCATCAGGAATGCTGGCACTCTTCTTCCTCGACATATTGATGTGGCTGCCGCAGGGTGCAAGTGAGGAACTGATGTTCAGAGGTTATATGATGCCGAGGCTCTCACCGAGATTCGGAAAAGCCTTTGCAGTATTTTTCTCTTCACTTCTGTTCGGTCTTTTCCATGCAGCAAACAAGGGATTTACTCTTCTCGCACTTTTAAACCTCGTACTTATCGCAGTAGCCTATGCGCTGATATGCCTATATAAGGAAAATATCATGATGACATGTGCCGCTCATTCAGTATGGAACTTCGCACAGGGTAATCTCTTCGGTCTCGAGGTAAGCGGTAACGAATCAAAAGCAACGATCATCCATTCCGTTTACGGCAAGGATATCTCCCCTCTTCTTACCGGCGGCAACTTCGGTCCTGAGGGTGGTCTGTTCGTTACGCTGGTAAGTGTTACAGTAATAGTAATTACCATTTTCCTGATGCGCAGAAAGAGCAAGAAAGCGGTTTGATGAAATTGACAGAGCACAGTTATTGAATTAACATCTTATGTGTTCGCAGGCTTAACTCAGTTGGTAGAGTGTCAGCTTCCCAAGCTGAATGCCGCGGGTTCGATCCCCGTAGCCTGCTCCATGACCCCTTGATA
>CAMVBS010000020.1 GCA_947165785.1 uncultured Clostridia bacterium
TCGACGGGTGGTTATGATTGCCTGAAATATGGCAAGAATGTGTCATTCGAGGACGATGGAGCAAAAAACAGGCGATCCGCAGAAAGGTCTTCTTTTCGAAAACCATACGCCACAGCACTTGTAAGACTATTTTGACCTTCCTCGAAAAAAGTGTGGAAAATGTGGCAATAATTTGATAGAATACATTCTGTAGTTTTCTATGCGATTCATAAAGGAGCGTTTTTATGAAGAAGATTTCTAAGAATAAGGCTGGTTTTACTTTGGTCGAGATGGTTCTCGTCATCGCAATTATCGTTGTACTTTCCGGTGTATTGCTCGTAGGTATCACTAAGTACATGAAGGATGCTAATTCCAAGTCAGCTAAGGTTGAGACACACAATAATGCTGCAGATCAGGCAGCGAAAGATGTTGACAGCCGTTTGGCAAGTAATCCTGCTATTACTTGATCAGTTGATCTGATAATCAAGCAAATAACAAACCGACCGATCTTCGTTTTTACGGGAGTCAGTCGGTTTTTGTTTTATTTTTCTGTCATTCCGTCATGAACTGCTGTCTGTCAGGGTTCATATGAAGCGTCGTTTCTGCCAGGAGAAGTTTCTTTGTAACTTCGGTCTTAGGGTGTGAAAGGACGTTTTTTGTCGGTCCGTCCTCAACGATATTACCGTTGTCCATTACAAGAACATAGGTTGTTGCAGCCCTTACGACCCTGAGATTATGGGAGATGAGAAGGATCGAAGTGCCGCGCTCTTTGTTGATCTGCGACAGAAGCTTGAGGATCCTTGCACCCGATGACGTATCCAGTGCTGACAGCGGTTCGTCTGCGATTATGAGGCTCGGGTTGAGCATGAGGCACATTGCTATCGCGACTCTCTGGCGCTGACCGCCTGACAGCTGCGACGGATGTCTTCCGAGTATGTTCTCGTCAAGACCGACCGAAACAAGAGCATCGACCGCTGCCTTTTTAAGTTCGTCCTTGCTCATCTTTATCTTGTTGGCGCGAAGCGGCTCGGCCAGATGCCACATTACCGTGTGAGCCGGGTTAAGGCACATGATCGGGTCCTGGAATACAACGCCGAGCTTGCCCTTGGTATCTGTTACGGTTCCGGAGTATGGTCTTATAAGTCCGCAGATCGCTCTTGTAAGAGTTGTCTTACCGCATCCGCTGCTTCCGATGAGCCCTACGACTTCGCCCTTTAATATCTTGAAACTTAAGTTGTGTATTATCTCTTTTCTTTCTTTTCGAAAACCGTTGCCGCTCGTATATCCGGCGCAAAGATCCGTAACCTTGAGCGCGCATTCTGATGAGAACGACGGCTTGTTGAATTCAAGGTCGAGCTGCTTGGGATCGAGCCTGGAATTGGAAAGAAGCTCAGCCGTATAAGGGTTTTGCGGGTTGTAAAGAAGATCGAATGCATTGCCCGAATCGACGATGTTTCCTTTTTTCATGACAAGTACGCGGTCGCAGAAATTACCTACGATCGACAGGTCGTGGGATATGAAGAGTACCGACATCCTAAGTTCCGCACAAAGAGACTTAATAAGTTCCAGGATGGACATCGATGTCACCGTATCAAGTGAAGAAGTCGGTTCGTCCGCGATCATGAGCTTTGGCTTAAGAAGACATGCGCCTGCTATAAGGACCCTTTGTCTCTGGCCTCCGGATAATTCGTGCGGATAACGCTTCATGATATCCCCGGTATTTTCAAAACCGACACGCTCCAGCATCTTTCCGATCATCTCGCGACGGACCTCACGGGTGAGATCCTCGTGTTCGGTCAGTACTTCCTCCAGGTTTTTGTAGACTGTCTTGAGCGGGTCGAGAGCAGTATACGGCTCCTGGAAGATCATTCCGATATCCTTGCCTCTTACTTCACGCATCTGTCTGTCGGTTTTTTCGAGAAGATCATTCTTATCGAAAACAACCTGTCCCGAGAGTATTCGCGCGTCCTTCGGAAGGAGGCCGAGTATCGACAGTGCGGTCATGGATTTGCCGCAGCCGGAATTGCCGATGAGACCTAAGATCTCGCCTTTACGGATGTTGAAAGATATATTGTTGAGGATCTTATCGCCCTCGGACTTAAAGTCCAGCGACAGATCCTTGACTTCGAGGATGTAATCGGCGTAGATCATCTGTCACCTCGGATCCCCTCGGATATGAAGTAAAGACCGAGGATGTAGATTACGAGCATCAGTGACGGGAAGATGATGAGCCATGGTGCCGTTGATATGTAGCTTTGAGCATCGGATAAGATCTTGCCGTAGCTTGCTTTCGGAGGCTGGACGCCAAGTCCGATGTAGCTCATCGCAGACTCTGACAAAGTCATGTTTGCAAGACCGATAACGACTGCGGGGATTATCTGAGTAAAAGCGTTAGGGAAGATGTGGACGGCGATTATCCTAAGCGGCTTGACCCCTAAGATCTTGGCGTTGAGGATATAATCACGTTCCTTTATCTTAATGACTTCGGTCCTGTAGACACGGGCAAAAGTAGGCGCGAATACAAGTCCGAGTGCCCAGATGACATTAAAGAGCGACGGTCCCCAGACTGCAACGGCCATGAGAGCCAGAAGGATTCCCGGGAAACACATGATGGAGTTTCCGAGGAGCATGATGATCCTGTCCCAGATACCTCCGAAGTAGCCTGCCAGCATTCCTGCGATCGTTCCGAGAACGAGGGCAACGGAAACGCCTGCAACTGAGATAAGAAGAGTGTATTTTGATGCGGACAAAACCCTTGCAAAAAGGTCTCTTCCCATGTTGTCGGTTCCCATTAAGTGAGATGCGCTCGGAGGGAGGAGCTTATCTGCGGAATTGGTCTTAAGCGGACTCGGACCTACTCCGAGAAGGCTTAGGATGCAGGCAATGATGATGACTGCAAGGAACGCTCCGCCGACTATGTAATAAGGACTTATCTTTTTCTTTGGCATCAGATATTTCCTCCGTTCTTACGTAGTCTCGGATCGCATAAGTTCATGAGTATGTCAGCCAGGAAGTATACGATGACCATCATGGCTGCAAGATAGAAGACTATTCCCGAGATCAAAGGGAAATCCCTTCGTCCGATAGCCTGGAGCAAGAGCCTTCCGAGTCCCGGAAGGTTAAATACCTGTTCAACGATGAGGCTTCCTCCGAGAAGATCCGACAGTATTATCGACAACGCGGTAATGGCGGATACGTTCGAGTTCGGGAGGATGTGCCTGAACATTATCTTTATATTCGACAGGCCTCTGCTCTTGGAGGTCCTGACGTAATCATTGTTTTTCTCGGTCAAGATGCTGGCCCTGAGGAACTTGAATGCCATCGCGATCTTTGGCACGGCCACGCAAAAAGCAGGTAACAAAAGACAATACACATATCCGAAGAAATCCTTGGAAGGTTCGACGTATTTTCCTACGCCGAAGTAACCGAAGATCTTGCTGGTCACAAGGATGGAGATGAGCGACAGTACAAATGGCGGGATCGCGAATGATACATGACCGATGACCGAGAAGAACTGATCCCAGAACTTTCCCGGCTTACCGGAACTGATGACTGCCGACGGATATGAGATAACGAGAACGAGGATAAGGGAGAGAAAACTAAGTCCGAAGGTAACCGGAAGCCTCGAGACGATGAGCTCCGCTACCGGTTTTCCGAATGCCGTGGAATCTCCCAGATCTCCCGTAAATGCGCCCTTGAGCCAGGACAGATAGCGATACCATAAAGGGTCGTTAAGTCCGAGTTTTTCTCTTAAGGCTTCGAGCTGGGCAGGGGATGCGTTGATTCCGAGAAGTACCGAAGCCGTATCGCCCGGTATTATCGAAAAAGCCGCAAAAGTAAGGAGGGAAACAATGAGCAGAGTTATCACCAATTCGAGCACACGACTCAATATGTAGGTGACACGTTCTTTCATTGTTACCCTCCCGAAAAAGTCTCTTAATGAGACCATTGTACCATTAGTTGGTTATGCGGATTTGAACTTTACCTTGGACATATCCTGGATATACATAGGATAGAGTTCATAACCCTCGAGATCCTTGTTGACTACAGTGATCTCATAAGGATCCTGGATGAAGCAGGAACAGCTGTCCTCAACGAGGATGTGAAGGATCTGATGATAGATATCGTTCCTTTCTTTCTCGTCAAGAGTAGACGGAATGGAATCCATGAGCTTATCAACTTCAGGGTTGTTGTAGTTGATGAAGTTATCCGTGCTCTGGGAGTGATATCTTGCGATCTCGCTCATAGGAGCATAGTCAGGTGTAAGACAGATTACGGTGCTCTGGAAATCCCTGCCCGTATATACGTCTGACAACCATGCATTCCAATCGACCTGTTTGATCTCTGCATTGATGCCGATCTCTTTGAGCTGATCAGCGATCGCTACAGCTGTGTCGACATGTACGAGGTAGTTACTCGGAACAGTGATGGTCATGTCAAAACCGTCTGCGTAACCTGCCTGCTCAAGAAGTGACTTAGCCTTCTCGAGGTCCTTTTTGTAAGTACCGTCGATGCTCTTGTCATAAGCGTCACCGATGATAGGGTTCATACCTGTCGTAAGCTCTGTTCCGGCGCCGTCCATTGTAAGCTTGATGAGCTCCTGCTTATCGACTGCGAAGTTGATAGCCTCTCTGACTTCCTTCTTGTCGAATGGCTCTACAGCGTTGTTGAGAGCAAAGATCTGAACCATGTTCGAAGAACCTGTAACGATGTCGAACTTGTCTCCTGCCATCTCCGCCTTGTCTTTGGTCATGTGCGGGAAGATGTCGATGTTGCCGTTCTGGAGTTCAAGAAGTCCGGAATCCATGTCGGCGCAGATCTTGAATACGACCTCATCAAGGTAAGGGAGTGAAGAATCCCAGTAATCAGCGAATTTCTCGATGGAAACATACTGACCTACGACGTACTCCTTGAACTTAAACGGGCCTGTACCTACAGGAGTCTTGTTCTGATCTGCTACACTCTGCGGAATGATCGCATATGTAGCATGGGTCAAAAACTCACTGTCAGGTGTGCTGAGTGTGATCTTTACGCTATTGTCACCGACTTTTTCGACACTTGCTATAGAAGCGAGAGCCTGATTGTTTTCTTTGGCTCTGTTTGTCGAAAAGATGACGTCATCTGCTGTCATAACAGAACCGTCATGGAATTTGACATCTTTTCTGATATCGAAAGTAAATTCCTTGCAATCGTCGGATATAGCGCAATCTGTTGCAAGTGCAGGCTGAAGCTTTCCGTCGCTCGAAAACTTGTAAAGACCCTCAAAGATATTGAAAAGGATCTCTTTGTCTCCTGCTGCTACCGCAA
The DNA here is from genome assembly GCA_947165785.1 of uncultured Clostridia bacterium. Taxonomy (GTDB): domain Bacteria; phylum Bacillota; class Clostridia; order Saccharofermentanales; family Saccharofermentanaceae; genus Saccharofermentans. The sequence goes on from CAMVBS010000020.1 coordinate 5,287, forward strand.
GATGCGGATCGAAAAGGCCCGGCTCCTGAGTGATGCCGACTGTGACAGAAGTAGGCTCCTGAGCGGACTTCTGTGCCTTTTTCGAGCAGGAAGCGACTGAGAACAAAAGGCTTAAGCACATTACTGCAACTGCTGCTGTTCTTAAGATTTTGGTTGCTTTCATATCGTACCTCCATTTAGATTTGTATAAATCTTAGTTTGAACTTCAAACTTTGTCTATGAATTGCGTTTGGACATTTAGCCGAAAAAACTTCACGATGCGTAGATTTTTTTTATTGAGTACTAATAATTTAAAGTAAAAGGTGTATAATAAGTAAGCACGAATTTTTGATAAGTAGGAGTAATGTCCATGAAGAAATGTCCTGTATGCGGAGTTATGATGGGTGACAACGTTGCGCGTTGTTCCATGTGTAAGTACGATTTCCAGAAAGCTTCAATAGGTGAGGCAGACAAGGCGATCGCCGAAGCAGCAAGTAATCTTGCGGCAAAGGAGGCTGAGACTGTTGCCAGAGCAGCGGAGAAGAGAACCGCAGAAGAGAAGCATCTTCTCGAGACAAGAGCTCGTATCGAGAAGGAAATCGCGAACCTGTCAGAACAGTACGATCTGCAGAAGAAGCAGCTCGAACGTGAGTATGAGGAAATGCAGCAGGTCGCTTTGAGTGAGAAAGAGCGTATCGAAGGCGAACTCGAAGCAGCAAGGACCGAGCTCGAAGAGGCAAGATCCATCGCACTTAAGACTAAGCAGGACGCAGATGCAGAGGCTCTTCAGACAAGGCAGGCAGCTGATGAAGAGGCTAAGGCTAAGATAGAGGCTGGTCAGAAAGAATATGACGAGATGATCGACCTTGCCAAGAAAGAACAGCAGAAGATAATGGCTGAGGCTCAGCAGGAGACAGAAGCTCTCGCAGCCCAGGTCGAGAAAGAATACAGCGAAGCAATGCAGAAGAGAGACGAGATCCTTGCCGAGGCTAAGGAACTTCAGGATTTCGTTGAGAATGCTGATAAGGTAAAAGCTGATAAGGAAGCTGAGATCAAGGCAGTCGAGAATGACTTTGAGCAGATCAAGGCTCAGAAAGAGGCTGAACTTAAGGAATATGAGAACAGCTTCGATCAGGTAAAGGCTCAGAAGGAAGCAGAGATCAAGGAATTTGAGGCTTCGTTTGAACAGGTCAGAGCCGAGAAGGAAGCTGAGATCCAGGCAATGGCTGACAGTTATGATCAGGTCAAGGCTGAGAAGGAAGCTGAGGTAAAGGCAGTTGAAGACAGCATCGTTCAGATGAACGAGCAGTATAACGCCGAGAAGGAAAGACTCGAAGAAGAAGCTAAGAAGATCTCCATGGAGCAGGCTAACGAAGCAATGAGACTCAAGGAAGAGGCTGATGCTGAGCGCCGCGCTATCAACGAGGAGAAAGAAGCTATCATCGCAGATATCGAGCAGAGAAGAGTTGACGCTCAGGCAGAACTCGATCAGCTCGTTGAGCAGGCTAAGGCTGTTATCGCCGAAGCTGAGGAAGCTACAAAGACAAGAGACGAGATGCAGAAGGTCATCGACGAGGCTAAGGCTCTCGAGGCACAGAAGAGTGATGTAGAAGCTCAGATCGCTGCTAAGCAGAAAGAATACGAAGATAAGGTCGCCGAGTGCGAGACTTCAATAAACGATTGGAACAAGCAGATCGAGTCCATCAAGGGTGAATACGATGAGGCTCAAAGGATCATCGCAGATTCCAAGAATGCAGAACTTCAGGCTGAGGCTATCGGTCAGGAGATCATCCTCAATGCCGAGAAACAGGCCGTCTTCCTCAAGGAAGCAGCTCTGAGCGAGAGCGAGAAGGGCAAGATGCAGAAACTTATCGAAGAGAAGGAGCAGCAGATCAAGGATATGGAAGCTGAAAGAGATGCACTTTTGAAAGAGATGGAAAGCCTTAAGAAGTCTGTCGCAGACCTCGAGAAGAAGATGAAGGATATGCCGGCAGGCGGTGGCGGAACAGCTGTTCTCAAGGAAGGTCCTAAGGAATATGCAGTTGAGACAGTTCCTCATACAGCTATCGGTGAAGTAGATAATGCAGGTATCGCCAAGGTCCTCGAAGCACGTGCGAAGGACGGATGGAAGCTCGTTTCCGTTATCAACGACGAGGGCGGTAAGCTCCAGGCATCACTTGGCGGAACTGATACAAGCTCATTGAACTCCCTTTCTTCCGGCGGATTTACAAGTAAGGAAGACCGCGTAGTAATGATATTTGAGCGTCCTAAGAAGCTCTTAAAATAATGAAAGGTTAGGTGAATGATATGGATCTTAAAGACATTGCCAAGAACATCGACAAAGAAGATGTAGAGAAGGCTGTAGACACAGTCAAGGACGGAGCAAAGAAACTCGGTATCAATGACCTTAATGACGTTAAAGAGAAGGTTGACGATATCAAGGATAAGCTCAAGAAATGATCCTTTTCTGATCGGAACTTTTATGGGACCGCGGTAAGCGGTCCTCTTTTTTTGCCTCGAAAACGTGATATCAAGTGCCTTTGACAGCTGTGTGCCTAATTGCACAAAAGAATATTGTGGCATTTGGACTTTTTTGTGGAAATTGACGGAAGAAACCTATATAATAGTATCATATTTGTTTTAACAAGGAGGAAAGGACTAATGGGAAATTTTTCCGCAGATAAGATCCGTAACATCACGATCCTGGGCCATCAGGGCTCAGGTAAGACAGCACTTGCCGAAGCGATCCTTTATTGCACAAAGTCAATAGAGCGCATGGGCCGTACAGCAGACGGAAACACGACGATGGATTTTGATCCTGAAGAGATCAAGAGACAGATATCGATCAATGCTACCGTTGCTACTTGTGAATACAAGGACAGCAAGATCAACATTATCGATACTCCCGGTGATTTTGATTTCCTGGGTGAAGAGATGTCAGGTATCCGTGTTGCAGACAGCGGTATCGTTTTGATCTCCGCTAAGGGCGGCACATCGGTAGGTTCCGAGAAGGCAATAAGGCTTCTTAACAAGAAGAACGTTCCGTTCCTTTTCTTCGTTAACAGGATGGATGAGCCTAATGCTGATTTCGAAGGCGTTATCGAGCGTATGAGAAATCGTTACGGACCAAGCGTTATCCCGCTTTCTCTCCCTATCATGGAAGACGGTAAGATGACAGGTATCGTTGATGTCATGAACCGTAAAGCATTCTCTCTTGATGCTAAGACAGGTGCTACCAAGGAAATGCCTCTCCCTGAGCAGTTCAACGCAAGGATCGATGAACTCCAGGATGCAGTAAACGAAGTAGTTGCAGAGTCTGATGATGCATTGATGGAGAAGTATTTCGCAGGTGAGCCGTTCACGGAAGACGAGTTCAGACACGGAGTTCACGCAGGATTCAGAACACAAAGACTGCACCCTATCTATTGCGGTTCCGCATATATGAACTGGGGCGTCGACTTCCTCCTTAACTGTATATCCAAGGATACTCCGCCGGCAGGACGTAAGCCGGTATTGATGGGAACATTGCCTGACGGTTCAGAGATCGAAGTTGAGTGTAAGGTCGAAGATCCACTCGCAGCATTTGTATTTAAGACGATCGCCGATCCGTTCGTAGGACGTATCAGCATCTTCAAGGTCAATGCAGGTGAGATCAAGGCTAATTCAGTTGTTTACAATGCTACCAAGGGTAAAGAAGAGCGTATTAGTAACCTCTTCTTCATGGTAGGTAAGAAGCAGATCCCTACTGATAAGGTAACAGCAGGTGATATCGGTTGTGCCGCAAAACTCGCCATCACACAGACAAACGATACTCTCTGTGATAAGTCCCGAGTTATCGAGATGCCTAAGATCTCATTCCCGACACCATGTCTTTCAATGAGCATCAAGCCTCTTAAGAAGGGTGAAGAAGATAAGATCATGGCAGGCCTTACGAAACTTTCCGATGAAGATCCTGTATTCAGAGTAGAGACGAATCCTGAGACCAAGCAGATGGTCATCTCAGGTCTCGGTGAATCAGAGATCAAGGTATTGATCAGTAAGCTCAAGGCTAAGTACAACGTTGACGCGGAACTCGGAGCTCCTAAGGTTCCTTACCGTGAGGCTATCCGTAAGAAGGTCAAGGTTCAGGGTAAGCACAAGAAGCAGTCCGGCGGTCACGGTCAGTACGGCGATGTCTGGATCGAGTTCGAGCCATCCGATTCCGAAGAGCTCATCTTCGAGGAGAAGGTATTCGGCGGTGCAGTTCCTAAGAACTTCTTCCCGGCAGTCCAGAAGGGACTTGAAGAAGCAGTTAAGAAGGGCGTACTTGCAGGCTATCCTGTAGTTAACCTTAAGGCTACATTGGTCGACGGTTCTTACCACGATGTAGACTCTTCGGAAATGGCATTCAAGATCGCTGCTTCACTTGCATTCAAGGCAGGTATGGAAGCAGGTAATCCGATGCTCCTCGAGCCATACTCAACCGTAGGTGTTCACATCCCTGAAGATAAGCAGGGCGACATCATGGGTGACATGAGTAAGAGAAGAGGAAGGATCATGGGTTACGGTACCGACGAAGACGGTGCAACAGTCGTATCCTGTGAAGTTCCTACTGCAGAGATGGCAAACTACGCTACAGACCTTAAGTCCATGACTCAGGGCAGAGGCTGGTTCACGATCGAGCATGTAAGATACGAGATGGCTCCGCCGGAAGTAGCAGAGAAGGTTATTGCCGAGAGCAAGGCAGAAGAAGACTGATCCTTCATTTCAGATCCGATAAACAACAGAGGGTGCTTGGCTTTTGGCCGAGTACCCTCTTTTCGAAAAAAGTGTATAATAACTTCAATATTTCCCATTGGAGGAGAATAAATGAGTAATTACGATTATCTTATAGTCGGAGCAGGACTTTACGGAAGCGTTTTCGCGCGCCTTGCGACAGACAGCGGCAAGAAGTGCCTTGTAATAGACAAGAGAGATACGGTTGCAGGTAACATCTATACGGAGGATATCGGAGGCATCAATGTACATAAGTACGGTGCGCACATCTTCCACACCAGCAATAAGGAAGTCTGGGAATTCGTCAACAAGTTTGCCGAGTTCAACAGATACACCAACAGCCCGATCGCGAACTACAAAGGCGAGATCTACTCGATGCCTTTTAACATGTACACGTTCAACAAGATGTGGGGTGTCGTAACTCCTGAAGAGGCAAGAAAGAAGATCGATGAGCAGATGGCTAACTGCAGGGTCGATGAGCCTAAGAACCTTGAGGAGCAGGCAATGAACCTCATCGGTAAGGATATCTACGAGAAGCTCGTCAAGGGCTACACTGAAAAGCAGTGGGGCAGGAAGGCTACTGAGCTTCCGGGCTTTATCATCAAGCGTCTCCCTGTAAGGCTTACCTACGATAACAACTACTTTAATGATACATATCAGGGCATTCCGATCGGAGGCTACACAAAGATGATCGAGAATATGCTCGATGGAATCGAAGTACGTCTCGGTGTCGATTTCCTTAAGAACAGGGAGGAGCTTTCTTCTCTTGCAGATAAGATCGTTTATACGGGAATGATCGATGAGTATTACGATTACTGCTTTGGCGAGCTCGAGTATAGATCCTTGAGATTTGAGACAGAGGCTATCCCTGACGTTGATAACTATCAGGGTAACGCCGTAGTCAACTACACAGATGCCGAGACTCCTTATACGAGGATCATCGAGCACAAACACTTCGAGTTCAATACATGTAAGGGTACTGTCATCTCGAGAGAGTATCCGGCAACCTGGAAAAAGGGTGACGAGCCGTACTATCCGATGAATAACGACAGGAATAACGAACTTTATCAGAAGTATGCCAAGAAGGCAGAAGAGGATAAGAACGTTATCTTCGGCGGAAGACTCGGAAAATACAAATATTACGATATGGATGATACGGTCGAAGTTGCAATGAACGACTTCAGAGGCTGATATCTCAGATATCGATATCTATAAAGATCGGACAATGATCGGAGCCCATGATATCCGACATCATGTCCGATTCTTTTATGCTCTTTTTAAGTCCGTCGGTAACAAAGAAATAGTCGATCCTCCAGCCTACGTTCCTTTCCCTGGCCTTTGTCTTGTATGACCACCAGGTATAAGCCTCGGCCTTGTCAGGGTAGAGCATCCTGAACGTGTCGGTAAGTCCCTTCTGCTCGAAAATATCCATGTAGGCGCGTTCCTCGGGCAGGAATCCGGAGATCTTGGAATTCGCCTTCGGGTTTGACAGGTCGATCTCTTTGTGAGCAGTGTTAACGTCACCGCAGCAGATGACCTGAACGCCGTTTTTCAGATGTTCCTGAACTCTTTGAAGGAAACAGTCGTAGAATTCGAGCTTGAACTTTACATACTCATCGCCGCGGCCGCCGTTAGGGAAGTAGATGTTATAAAGAACGTAGGATCCGAAGTCCAGCATTATGCTCCTTCCCTCGTGATCGAACTTATCCACACCGAAGCCGTATTCCACATTCTTCGGTTCGATCTTCGTATATACTGCCGTACCGGAGTAACCCTTGCGCTCGGCACTGTTGAAATAGCTCTTGTAATCACCGATGTTGATGATGTCGTCGGAGAGTTGCTCAATGTTGGCCTTGGTCTCCTGGATGCACATGATATCCGGCGCCTGAGAAAGAAGGATGTCCTTAAATCCTTTGCCTGCAACTGCTCTTATTCCGTTAACATTCCAACTGATGATCCTCATATATTTGTCCCCGTTCTTTATTGATGGAAGTATTGTACAATAGTTTCGGGCTTTTCGAGAAGTATATATACAATATTTAAAGTGTGTTATAATTTGCCCAAATCGCTTTTTGTCAGGAGAAGGATATGAAATCATATAAAAGGCTTGTAGCAGGCACTTTGGCACTTACACTTTTGCTCGGTGCTGCTTCCTGCTCGAAAAAGACGGAAGAGACACAACAGACAGAAGATACTACGATAACCATATCAACAGACGTTCCTTCATCGGATCCGGTCGAGTCCACACCACAGATCACGAACGAGAACGGTGAATATCTCGTAGACGGTGAGACTTTCGAAGAAAGATACGGAAGTCAGCTTCAAGGCTACCTGAATCATCAGTACTATTTCGACGGCAAGGCTATCCCGATGAATGAGTCGAACTATTACATGATCCATGAGTTCGTAGAGTTCAACAAGATGGCTTTGCAGGGCAACGCGGATCTTCCTCTTACGAGCGAGGGACTTGTCGATCTTTCACATGAATTTGACCAGGGCGTAGAGTACGAAGGCACTGACTTTAAGTGCGTCGGAGACATGGTCAAGTTCTATGCGGAAGTTTCCCTTGCATGTTCCTATATCTACATGGACCTCGGTGACGAATACGGCATCGAGATCTCACAGACGACCAAGGACGGTGTTGAAGAGCAGATCGAAGCAATAAGAGAGCTTGCGACTGAGACAGGTCTTACACTCGATCAGTTCCTCTCCGTCAATTACGGACCGGATTTTGACGAGGCTGCCTTCAGAGAGATCCTCCTTCACTATAACTATTTTGATGATTTTGTTGCAGGTTATCCGATCCCTGAGGATATGCTTGAAGCTCCTGTAGTCGTACATGCCCTTTTCGAGGCACGCGACGGAATCGCTACTGATGAGGAACTCGAGACTGCAAAGGCAAAGGCGGAGGAGTTCCTTGCAGAATGTACATCCCCTGCTGATATCGATACCAAGGGAACGGAACTTGTTTCTCAGGGTGTTGTTGCAGAGTGTGCCAAGTATTCCGTCATCAAGGACCGCTTCGTTCATGAGTTCGAGGATTGGGCTTATGATGAGACAAGACAGGTCGGCGATATGGAGATCGTTAAGACAAGCTATGGATATCACGTTATGGGTTATCTCGGAGTCGAGCCGATAAGCGAGAGCGACAGGCTCAATATCGCAAGCACTCTCTCGAGCGAAGAGATCTATTCCGTTTATTATGCCAACGTCCATGAGTTCTACACCAAGGACGAATTCGAGAAGCCAAAGCCTGTTGCAGGCGACGAGACAACAGCAACTACAGAGGTTGCTCCTTCCGAGTCACTGCCGCTCGATGAGAACGGAAACATCATCATCGAGACAACTGCTGCACCTGAACTTAAGATGGGTGCCGACAAGACAAGTACGGGCCTTACTGTTACAAGAGTCGTTGCAGCCGTTGTAGCAGGTATTGCGATCATCGCGATCATCGGACTTATCATCGCTACCGTTGTTAAGGGCGATAAGAATAAGGACGAAGACGATAACGAAGAGAAGAAACCTTCAGGAAAAGGAAAAGAGAAGAAAAAGGTCGAGGCAGAGCCTTCCGAAGAGATCGATATGGAGGATGAAGGCTCCGAAGACTGATCAAAAAGTATAGCGGGGAAGGGAATTGGAAAGCTACAAGAAGATCAAGACTAAGAACGGTATACCGAGAGCCATAGTTTATGCTGTCTCCATTTTGGTGCAGATCGTATGGTTCGTCGTCATGCTCGTCTTCCTTCAGGGCTATTCGTCCTATGTATCGATCGCATTGTCTGTCATAGCGATCTTTCTTGCACTTTATATCTTCGGCAAGAACATGAACTCAGCCTTTAAGTTTCCGTGGCTTATCCTGATCCTTGCATTTCCTATCGTCGGTCTTACCCTTTACTTCATTACGGGTCACTCCGAACTTAACAAGAGACAGATCAGAAGGTTTAACAAAGTTGCCGATTGGATAAGAAGCCTTGGAGAGACCTGCAGTCACGAGGAAGGAAATTTCGCTTCCAAGGATCTGTCGATCTCGAACCAGTCCAGGTACATCTCAAATGTGGCTCATTATCCGGCACACTTTGACAGCGATGTCGTATATTACGGCGAAGCGATCGACTGCATGCATGCGATTATCGAAGAAGTAAAGAAAGCAGAGAAGTTTGTTTTCCTTGAATATCACGCGATCGAGAATTCCACATATTTTCTCAAGCTCGCGGACGTCCTTGAAGAGAAAGCCAAGAACGGTGTAGAGGTAAGGCTCATCTATGATGAAGTCGGAAGCCTTGTATTCATCAACAGGGACTTTGTTAAGAATATGGAACAGCGAGGCATCCAGTGCAGGGTCTTTAATCCCGTTGTGCCTACCATCAACGTCCTCATGAACAACAGGGATCACAGAAAGATCACCGTTATAGACGGTAAGGTAAGTTTCACGGGCGGATTTAATCTTGCAGATGAGTATTTTAATCTTGTCTCACCGTACGGTTACTGGAAGGACACGGGTGTTAAGATCACGGGTAAGGCAACGCTTAACCTTACGACGATCTTCCTTGAGATGTGGAATCAGATCAAGCAGACCGACAGCGTCGAGGCTATCCAGGGCTTCCTTAAGGCGTCGGATAATGCAAGGTCTTTTGACAACAAGCAGCTCGTTCAGCCTTATGCCGATACTCCGCTGGACTTTGAGACAGTGGGAAAGAATGCATATCTTAACATAATCTCGGCAGCAAAGAAGTATGTCTATATCTCGACTCCGTATCTCATCATCGACGACGAGACCTTCTCGGCTCTGTCGCTTGCTGCGGGAAGAGGCGTAGACGTAAGGATCCTTATCCCGGGCATCCCCGATAAGAAGTTCGTTTACAAGGCAACCAAGACGTATGCAACGCTCCTTGCCAAGAACAACGTTAAGATCTACAGATATACCAAGGGTTTCAATCACGCCAAGCAGATAGTCTGCGATGATGAGATCGCCGCATGCGGCACCATCAACTTCGACTACAGAAGTTTCTATTTCCACTTCGAAAACGGTGTCATCTTCACGGATCTTGCCCCGATAACCTCCATGAAGGAGGATTTCATCAAGGTCTTTTCCGAATCCGAGGAAGCGACCGAGACATTCGCGCAAAGGTCAAAGAGAAGGAATATCCTCTACGACAACATCGTAAGGCTTATTTCTCCGCTGTTTTGATGGTCACGAATACATATCCGAGACCGTCTTCGCTCAGAAGGACATCCTGCGCATCTTTAGGGATCTCGATCCTGTCTTCAGGCATCCTTGCGATCTCGTATCCGTAATATTCATAATACTTTCCTATCTCGAAAAGGTCAGCGTAGTTATCAAACAGACAACCGCTTTCCTCAATTATCTTACTGTGTGGAAGTCCGACATATCTTATGTGCCACGGCTCATAGGTAAAACCCGTTACCGACTCGCCGCCGTACGGGTATCTTATGATGAAACCGTAATCGTAGCAGTGCTCGTTAACGAACATGCCGGCATCACTCTCGATAAAGCCCGCGCCCGCGAACTCTGACACGTAAACGTCCAGCGCAAGTCCGGTCTGATGTTCGGAAGTTCCCGGAAGTGCCGCTATCTCAGCACCCTCTTCCTCATAGACTCTCTGCTGATCCTCGTAAGATCTGTAACTGCTCATAACGTAGAGCTTATCGCCGATCTTTTCCGATACGGCGGCCGACAGATCCGAATAGTGTTCGGTAATGCATGAATTCATGAGAACACCGGTATCCTTATATTCAACGATGTCCGAAGGAAAGTCTGCATCTATCGTATGTTCCTGGTTGACGAGAAGGAGTGACTGGTCCACCTTGTAGATCTTGGAAGCTTCCTCGAAGGTGTAGATCTTGGAAGTCTCTTCATCTTCGATCACCTTGGAAGCGGATGCCAGATCCTTAGCAGCTTTTTTCGCGTTTCTCTTGTATACCAGATCCGGCTTGAACCAGAATTTCATTCCGACAAGGATCGCGCCGATGATCAAGAGACCTGCTCCGATGGACAATAAGAGTTTTTTCATTTTACATAACCTCTGATAATATATAATCTGATAATAGCTTATTATCGTGTGTAACGCATTATGGTGAAGATCGACAGAATACTGGAACTATCAAAGCTCACGCTCAGTCCTGCTGAGAAAAAGTCGTTTGAAGAAGATCTCGATGAGATGATCTTCTTTGTTGACCGTGTCAGGAATCCGGGACCTTCCCAAAGCGTCACGCTCATTAAGGACGAGTCTTCTTCCGCGGACTGTTTCCGCTTTGAACAAATATCAGAGAAAGAAAATATAGATCTGAATTCTTTTATCGGCGACTATGACCTTACCGGTGACCCCATATCCGTAAAGGACAATATCCTCGTCAAGGGCATGACCTGCACGGCTGGTTCGAAGATGCTCTCGGGTTTTATCGCTCCCTACGATTCGCCTTCCGTAGCAAAGCTTCGTGCAGCAGGCTTTAAGATCGCGGGAAAGACCAACATGGACGAGTTTGCCATGGGCGGAGCATCGCTTACCGGTTTTACGGGACCTGTCATCAATCCTCTTTATCCTGACAGGATAGTCGGAGGCTCATCGGGCGGAGCTGCGGCCGGCGTTTGCGCGGGACTTGTCAGATGGGCGCTGGGATCGGATACCGGTGGATCTTTAAGACAGCCTGCAGCATATCTCGGACTTACCTGTCTTAAGCCGACATACGGCAATGTCTCAAGGCACGGTCTTATCGCTTACGCTTCTTCTTTTGATCAGATTGGTCCCGTTGCAAGGACTCCCTCTGACGTGAAACACATTTTCGAGATAATAAATGAGGGAAGATACAAAAATGAGCTTCCTTCGGGTTACAGATTGCTTTTGCCGGATAACCTCATTTCCATGTCGGAAGATCACGATGCCATATACCGAGCGACGGGTCTTACGGGTGCAAGCGAGGTGTTCCGTTTTGACATGCCGTGTACTGACGAGATCCTTGCCTGCTACTACATAATCGCATGCGCGGAGGCTTCCTCAAATCTCGGACGATATGACAGTGACAGATACATGAGCAGGGACGAGGGCTTCGGCTACGAGGTCAAAAAAAGGATCTGCCTCGGTAATTTCGTTCTGTCCGAGGGATTTTATGACGAATACTACATGAAAGCCGTTAAGGTAGCCGAGGGGCTCAAAGTCCTGATCGACGGGATCCTTACCGATGACAGCGTCATCATGATGCCCGTAACAAAGGGTCGCGCGCCGCTTCTGAGCGAATACGGCGGACTTCGAAGATATACCGATGACATCTTTACTGTCTATGCGAATATCCTCGGACTTCCTTCGGTGTGTTTTCCGATAGGGGTCAGGGAGGATGGTTCGCCCATAGGTATTCAGCTCATGGGCTCCAGGGGTTCGGAGGAACTTTTGCTGAAGATCGCATCGAAGGCGGGAGGGTACGACCATGTATGAGACTGTCATAGGGCTTGAAGTACATGTGGAACTTCTTACGTCCCGCAAGATATTCTGCTCCTGCAGCAACAGCTTCGGAGACGGCATCAACACGAACTGCTGCGAGATATGCACGGGGCTTCCGGGGGCCGTGCCGGTATTTAACGAAGAGTGCCTCGAGCCCGCGATCAAGGCAGGGCTCGTCCTGGGCTGCAGGATAAATGAAGTTACGAGATTCGACCGCAAGAACTATTTCTACCCGGATCTTCCGAAGGGTTACCAGATATCCCAGCTCTATGTTCCACTCGCAGTCGACGGCAGCGTTGAGCTTAAGGGCAGGACCGTTCACATCCGTGAGATCCACATGGAAGACGATGCGGCCAAGCTCATGTATGAGGACGGAAAGACAATAGTCGATTATAACCGCTGCGGAGTTCCGCTCGCGGAGATCGTTACCATGCCGGATCTGACCTGTGCCGAAGAAGTGGTGGAATTTCTCGAGATCATCCGCAAGGACTTAAGGGCCGCAGGCGTTACCGACGGCAAGCTCGAGCAGGGATCCATGCGTGTTGACGTCAATCTGTCCGTCCGAAAGCCGGGCGATCCGCTCGGTACCAGGACGGAGATCAAGAACCTGTCCTCGTTCAAAGCGGTCTCCAAAGCGATCGAGCAGGAAAGAAACCGCCAGATCGGCCTTATCGAGCAGGGGCTTCCCGTCATGCAGCAGACCCTGGGCTTTAACGAGCAGACATATGAGATCAGCGTCAAGAGGACCAAGGAAAACAGTAATGACTACAAGTATTTCCCGGATCCCGACATCCCGCCGATCACCGTAAGCAGGGAAATGGTCGAGGCTTTTCGAAGAAAGATCCCGGAACTTCCGTCAGTTCGCGAGAAAAGGCTCGTATCCGAATACGGCCTGAGACCCGAGGATTCCGCGACCCTCGTAAGATCATGCGACCTTGCCGATCTTTTTGAGGCCTCATCGAAAATATCCCGTCTTCCGGCTGTCACCTTAAATCTAATACTGTCCTCCATACCTTCAGAGGGAAGACTCCCTTCACCTGAAGACCTGGCCTTTGTCGCCGGTCTTGCAGATTCGGGCAAGATCAGTTCGGGAATGGCAAAGACGATCCTTCATGAGACGACCGTAAACGGTACGGACCCTCGAAGATACGTCGAAGAGCAGGGCTTTATGATGATAACGGATGAAGATCAGATAAGATCTGCCGTCCTGAAGGTTCTCGAAGATCCGTCCAACGGAAAGGCCGTCGAAGACTTAAGAAACGGCAAGGACAAGGTCCTGGGCTATCTTCTCGGAAAGGTCATGCGCGAACTTAAGGGAAGAGCCGATCCTGTGCTCGCTCGAAAAGTTCTTTGTGACAATGTTCTTCAAAAGTCTGATGAATGATGTATAATAAGAAATTATCTGTTAAAAATATACATATATAAGATCGAATCTTTCGAATCAGGAAAGGATAGGAGACTAAAGTGCCTGACGGCGTGTTAAAGATCATATTGGATCTTCTGGTCGTTTTTATTTTCATATTGATAAATGCCTTCTTCGCAGGAACGGAGATGGCCGTTATTTCCCTAAATGATGCCAAGATGCATAAGCTTGCCGAAGACGGCAACAAGCGTGCTAAGAGAATCCTTAAGTTCATAGATAATCCGGGAACGTTCCTGGCAACGATACAGGTAGGAGTTACTCTCGCAGGATTCCTGTCATCCGCTTTTGCTGCCAACAACTTTTCTTCGGTCCTTGCCAAGGTCATAGACCCGAAGGGTGTTCATAACTGGGTCGTTCCGCTTTGCACCGTACTTATCACGGTAGTCCTTTCATATTTCTCACTGGTACTCGGTGAGCTCGTTCCTAAGCGTGTTGCCCAGAAGTACCCTGAGAAGTGGTCATTTGCGGCAGCTGGTCTCGTAAGGACATTCGGCGTACTTGCTACTCCGTTCGTTAAGTTCCTTACGGCTTCTACCAACGCCATCCTCAAGCTCTTGAGGATCGATCCTAAGGACAAGGACAAGGAAGTTACCGAAGAAGAGATCAGGATGATGGTCGATGTTGCATCCGAGTCCGATTCCATCGAGGACAGTGAGAAAGAGATGATCGAGAAGGTCTTCGAGTTCAATGACAAGGAAGTATCCGAGATCATGACTCACAGAAAGAAGATCGTATCATTGTCTTCCGATGCTCCTTATGAAGAGGTCATAAGGATCGCAAGAAACGAGAAATATACGCGTATCCCTGTCTACAGGGATACCATTGATGATATCGTCGGTATCCTTCACATCAAGGACCTCATCGGTATGTCCGAGTCTGACATCAAGAACTTCAAGCTCTCCAAGTACACCAGAGAACCGCTCTTCGTACATGAGACCAAGAAGATCTCGGCTCTTTTTAATGAAATGAAGACATGCGGCCTTCAGATGGCGGTAGTTGTCGACGAATACGGCGGAACGATGGGTATCGCAACCATTGAGGATATGGTAGAAGAAATCGTCGGTAACATCTCCGATGAGTTCGATGAAGAAGAACAGGAGTGCATCAAGCTCTCCAACGGTGATCTTATCGTTGCCGGAGACATGACTCTTTCCGATCTCGAGAACGAGATCGACATCGAACTTACCGATGACGAGTATGATACCATCGCAGGTCTTGTCATACAGCTCCTCGACAGGATCCCTGAAGAGAGGGAAAAGCCTACGGTATCCTACAAGAATCTTGATATCAAGGTCCTTCAGGTACAGGAAAGGCATATATCCAAAGTTATGATCCACATCAATCCTGTCGTGGAAGAAGATAATGAAGATGATAAGGAAGAAAAAGAAGAATGAGTAAACCTCTATACGACTGCGTTCTTTATGATTTTGACGGTACTCTCGCGAATTCGCTCCCGATAATCATCAAGTCGCAGGTTGAAGCATATGAGAAGGTACTGGGAAGATGCGACAGGTCTTACGAGGATCTGAGAAGTTATGTGGGTCTTCCTCTGGTCGATACATTCTCGATGCATGATGATGAAACCAGGGATAAGCTCCTTGAAGCTTATTTCGAGAGCAATTTCAAATATCTGTACAGCGATGCGATCGACCTTTTCGACGGAGTCATGGACGAACTTCAAAGACTCAAGGTCATGGGAGTTAAGCAGGGGATCGTCAGTTCCAAGAGAAGAGTGTCGCTCGATGTTACGTTGAAGGCCAAGGGCCTGGAGGACTTTTTCGATGTTCTCATAACAAAGGAAGATACGACCAGACATAAGCCTGATCCGGATCCTTTGTTCCTGGCAGCCGACAGGGTCGGAGTCGATATCAAAAGAACGATGTACGTCGGCGATGCCATAGGCGATATCAAGAGCGCCATAAATGCGGGTGCTGCTTCCGTATTCGTAAACTGGAGCGATATGCCGCATAAGGAGATCCTGGATCTTCACCCTACCTATGTAATAGATGAAATGAAAGAGCTTTCTTGCATTATTTTCAACAGCGAATTATAATGGGTAGTGCTTTTTTGCTAAGAATATGTATGGAAAAGGATGGTTTGACTCATGGCAAACTCTAAGAAAGTCAACAAAGGTCTGAGTTATAAGACTAAGAGCAAGGTTATTTTGGGCGTAGTTATCGCTCTGTTGATATTGATCGTAGGCGGCTATTTTGTATACTACACAGGTCTTCCTGCAAGGGTTATCCCGGCTGTTAAGATCGTTCAGGTAGTCGACGGTAAGGAAGTTCCTTACGGCAAGATCTACACGCCTGAGCTTAATTATTATAGAAATAATATCCTTTCCATGTATTCAATGTACGGTATGTCTCTTGATGAGGAGTACCTTAACAACGTAAATGAAGAGAAGGGTAAGACAAACGGTCAGCTCATCTACGATTCGGCTGCTGAGCAGATCGTAAGCGTTCGTCTTATCAATGAGAAGGCAAAGGCTGATGCAGGCTTCTACAGCGGAGCTTCCAGATTTGCAGAATATCAGCTCTACATGTACGAGCTTCGTGCCAAGAACAACAACTTCCCGACGGTTGGTCAGTACCTCGCAGGCGTATACGGTTCAGGTATGACTCCTTCCACATACGTAAAGATCGTCAGAGATCAGGAAATGAGTGAGGAGTATCAGGAATACCTGAAGCAGACAGCTTTCGTTCCTACAGCAGAAGAGGTTGCTGCACAGTATGACGGAAATCCAGATGTTTATACACACGTTGACTTTAACTGGTTCTTCTTCAGTGCAGATGCATATGATGATGCTATCGTTCGTGCTCGCGCAGTAAAGGCGGCTGCTCTGGATCAGACAACATTCAACACGGCAGTTCAGGAACAGCTCGATGAGGCTGTTGCCGATCAGTTCGATCCACAGTCCACATACATGGAAGGTGTAGATAAGCAGAACCTCGAGAGCAGAGCTTATCCTGAAGAGATGTCCAACTACATCCTTAATAAGGAAAACAAGCTCAAGGCTGAGGTATTCGAGACAGATAACGGCGTATATGTCGTACTTCCTATCAGAGTATATGCAGCTGATGATCCGATCTATTCCTACAGAAAGATCGTTCTTAACAACGTTGACATCGACAGCGATGATTACACACAGGAAGAATTGATCGCAGGTATCGAGAAGACAGAGAAGAAGGCAAATGACATCGTTGCTACTATTACCGATGAAGAGTCTTTCATCAAGGCGGTAAAGGATAACACCGAAAACTATGACGATATCACAACAGGCGGTTATGTAAACGGCGTCCTCACAGCTCAGTTCGAAGACGAGAACATCGCTGAGAATGATAAGAAGCTTGGCGAGTGGCTCCTCGATCCGGCAAGAAAGCACGGTGACATGATCGTTATCAGATCTTACAGTAACAGAATGGTTACCATCTACTTCTTCGACGAGGTTTGCGAGTCCTGGCAGTATGAGATCTCTTCCGGTATCGTCAACAAAAAGGCAAATGAGTGGCTCAGTTCTCTTCCTACATCAACGACTGTTCCTCAGATCTCTTACGATGTAGCAGACAAGCTTACATACTACGCTCAGTAATACGGAATAAAGAGACGCCTTCGAGCCAAGAAAAAACTTTTGGCTCGGGGGCATTTTTTTGTTGACATATATTGACCTCACGAGTATAATTTTTTAATGCGTCATATTGTAATAGGGAAACTATGCCCTTTTTACTTGACGAATCCGAAAAGTTGTGATATTACGCGCGTTTTTCGGATAGAAGCGAAGGCCGCTAAGAGACCTTTGTCTCTGAAGCATATTAATCGAGAGGTGATGTGATAATGGTTCGTTCCATCAAACAGGGCAAGACCGAGCGTATGTCCTATTCTCGTATAGACGAGGTAATCGAAGTACCAAATCTCATTGAGATCCAGAAAGATTCTTATGATTGGTTCATGAATGAGGGTATTTACGAAGTTTTCCAGGAGATCTCCCCAATTACCGATTCACAGGGTTTGTGGGAAGTTTGGTTCATGGACAGGGAGTTCGATGCAGAAAACCCTATCTGCGGACTTGACGAGTGTAAAGAGAAAGACAGCAACTATGCTGCACCTTTGCGTATCAATCTCCGTCTGCGCAATACACAGACGGGTGAGATCAAAGATTCTCCTGCATATGTAGGTGATTTCCCGATCATGACAGACCACGGTACTTTTATTATCAATGGTGCCGAGCGAGTTATTATCAGCCAGATCGTACGTTCTCCGGGAGCATATTTCGGAACAGCTTACGGTAAACTCGGTAAACTCGAGTATACATCACAGATCATCCCTAACAGAGGTGCTTGGCTCGAGCTCGAAGAAGACGAGAACGGTGTTATCAGCGTTCGTGTCGATCGTGCACGTAAGTTCCCTCTTACTATATTCCTTCGTGCTCTTGGTCTCAACAGCAACGAAGAGATCCTCGAGACTTTCGGTGACGAAGAAGGTCTTCGTGTTACCATGGAGAAAGATTCCTGCAAGAACAGAGCTGATTCCCTTGCAGAGTTCTATAAGAAGGTCCGTCCGGGTGAGCCTGTCAGCGTAGAGGCTGCTGAGAATCACTTGAATGCTCTCTTCTTCGACTCCAGAAGATATGATCTTGCAAGAGTCGGTATCTATAAGATTAATAAGAAGCTCAGCCTTGCTGCAAGAATCGCAGGTCATAAGGCTGCAGAAGATATCATCTCCCTCGACGGTGAGCTCCTCCTCAAGAAGGACGAGATCATCTCCAAGGAGAAGGCACAGGAGATCGAGGATTCCGGTATCTCCGCTATCACAGTATTCCCTATCACCAAGATCGGTGATACGGTAAAGATCTCCGAGCAGCCACTCCGCGTTATCGGTAACGGACGTGTTGATGCTCAGAAGTTCATCGAGGCAAGCTTTGCCAAGAAGGACATCAAGGATTTCGATATCACTGCTACAAAGATCAATGAGCGTGTTATCGGTAAGGTCCTCCGTGAGATCGTTACTGACATCCGTGAGAATGCTAAGAAGACAGAGTATGCTCAGAAGCTTACTCTTGCTCTTAACGAGAAAAAGGCTGAACTTATGCCTAAGAACCTCGTTGTTGAGGATATCATCGCTATGGTATCTTACTTCATCGGTCTTCGTTACGGC
This sequence comes from uncultured Clostridia bacterium, assembly GCA_947165785.1. GTDB lineage: Bacteria > Bacillota > Clostridia > Saccharofermentanales > Saccharofermentanaceae > Saccharofermentans. The sequence continues at coordinate 24,052 of CAMVBS010000020.1, forward strand.
GTAGGCAGCATCGATAATATCGACCACTTGGGCAACCGTCGTATCCGTTCCGTCGGAGAACTTCTCCAGAACCAGATGCGTCAGGGTATGGCTCGTGTCGAGAAGAACGTTCGTGAGAGAATGGCAGCTATCGATGAGAACGAAGCTGAGAAGGTTACTGCTCCTAGCCTTGTTAACACAAGACCTTTGAGCGCTTCCTTCAGAGAGTTCTTCGGTTCTTCACAGCTCTCACAGTTCGGTGACCAGCAGAACCCTCTTGCTGAGCTTACTCACAAGAGAAGGCTTTCCGCTTTGGGACCTGGCGGTCTTTCAAGAGACCGTGCTTCATTCGAAGTTCGAGACGTTAACTCTTCTCACTACGGCCGTATGTGTCCTATCGAGACACCTGAAGGCCCGAACATCGGTCTTATCACATCTCTTGCAACATATGCACGTGTTAACCGTTATGGTTTCATCGAGACTCCTTACCGTCGTTATGACAAGGAGGCAGGTGTCGTTACACGTGACGTAGAATACATGACAGCTGACAGAGAGGACCTTTACAACATCGCTCAGGCTAACGAGCCTTTGGATGCTGAAGGCCACTTTATCGGTAAGAAGGTTGTCTGCAGACACCTCGATAAGTTCCTTGAAGTTGCTCCTAACGAAGTAGACTACATGGACGTATCTCCTAAGCAGCTCGTTTCCGTTTCTACAAGCCTTATCCCGTTCCTTGGTAACGACGATGCTAACCGTGCTCTCATGGGCTCGAACATGCAGCGTCAGGCAGTACCTCTCATCAAGCCTGAAGCACCGATCATCGGTACAGGTATGGAGTATCGTGCAGCTAAGGACTCCGGTGTATGTAAAGTAGCTAAGCATGGCGGTGTCGTTAAGTTCGTTGCAGCTGATTCCATCGAGATCGAGCGTGAGGACGGAGTTATCGATACATATAAGCTTTCCAAGTATCAGAGATCCAACCAGAGCAACTGTATCAACCAAAGACCGATCGTTTCCATTGGCGAGACAGTCAAGGAAGGCGACGTAATCGCTGACGGTCCTGCAACAGATAACGGTGAGCTTGCTCTCGGTAAGAACGTATTGATCGGATTCATGACCTGGGAAGGTTACAACTACGAGGATGCTGTCTTGATCAATGAGCGCATCGTTCGTGATGATGTATATACTTCTATCCATATTGAGGAATATGAGTGTGAGGCCCGTGATACAAAGCTCGGACCTGAAGAGATCACACGTGAGATCCCTAACGTCGGTGACGACGCTCTCACAAACCTTGACGAGAACGGTATCATCCGTGTCGGTGCAGAGGTAAGAGCTGGTGATATCCTTGTCGGTAAGGTATCCCCTAAGGGTGAGACAGATCTTACAGCTGAAGAGAGACTTTACAGAGCTATCTTCGGTGAGAGAGCTAGAGAAGTTCGTGATACATCACTTCATGTACCTCACGGTGAGTCAGGTGTCGTAGTTGACGTTAACGTCTTTACGAAGGAGACAAACCCTAACCTTAAGAATTCAGTCAATAAGCTCGTAAGAGTTTATGTAGCACAGAAGCGTAAGCTTTCCGTCGGTGATAAGATGGCCGGTCGTCACGGTAACAAGGGTGTCGTTTCAAGGATCCTCCCTGAAGAAGATATGCCTTTCCTCCCGGACGGTACATCTCTTGACATCGTTCTTAACCCTCTCGGTGTTCCTTCACGTATGAACATCGGTCAGCTCCTCGAGGTTCACCTCGGCCGTGCTGCCCGTGCACTCAACTGGAAGGTTGCCACACCTGTTTTCGATGGTGCGAACGAGGCTGATATCGTTGAAGCATTCCAGCTCGCAGGTATCGATAAAGACGGTAAGACGATCCTCTACGACGGACGTACAGGTGAGCCGTTCGAGAACAGGATCACGGTCGGCGTCATGTACTATCTTAAGCTCCACCACTTGGTAGACGATAAGATGCACGCACGTTCTATCGGACCATACTCACTCGTTACTCAGCAGCCTTTGGGTGGTAAAGCTCAGTTCGGTGGTCAGAGATTCGGTGAGATGGAAGTTTGGGCCCTCGAGGCATACGGCGCTGCTCATACTCTCCAGGAGATCTTGACAGTCAAGTCGGATGATATCGAAGGCCGTTCCAGAACTTACGATGCTATCATCAGAGGCAACAATGTTCCTGCAGCAGGCGTACCTGAGTCATTCAAGGTATTGATCAGAGAGCTCCAGGCACTCGCACTCGACGTAAGGATCTACTCCGGCGAGAACGAGTACGACATTCAGAAAGAATCCGATGACGATTCGAACCTTATCGAAGTCAACGAAGAGACAAGAAAGGCTTTCGCAGCTTCCGTACCGGATGCAGAGGATATCCTTTCCAACGGTTTCGTTGAGACAGACGAGACAGGCGAGATATTGGAAGATGATTCCGATATGTCGGATGATGAATAATTAAGAGTAAGTTAGTGCGTTTCCGGGTCTTTTTCGAGAAGACCCCCGGATAAATGGAAGGAGACTTCGATTATATGTTTGAAACAAGTCATTTTGAGTCAATCGGCATTAGGCTCGCATCACCTGAGGTCATCAAGGGATGGTCTTACGGTGAGGTCAAAAAGCCAGAGACCATTAACTACCGTACTCAGAAGCCTGAGACGGACGGTCTCTTCTGCGAGAAGATCTTTGGACCTATGAAGTCCTGGGAGTGCCATTGCGGAAAATATAAGAAGATCCGTTATAAGGGTATCATCTGCGATCGATGCGGTGTTGAGGTAACAAAGAACACTGTTCGTCGTGAGCGTATGGGTCACATCGAGCTTGCTGCTCCTGTATCCCACATCTGGTACTTCAGAGGTATCCCGAGCAGAATGAGTCTCTTGCTCGATATCCCTCCGAAGACACTCGAGAGAGTTCTTTACTTTGCTTCCTACATCGTTATCGATCCGGGCGAGACAGATCTCGTTAAGGGTCAGACACTCGAGGAATCAGAGTATCGTGAATATGTTTCCAAGTACGGCAAGCGTGCTTTCGACGCAAAAATGGGTGCTGAGGCTGTCAAGATCCTCTTGAAGCAGGTCAACATCGATACACTTGCTGAGGAGCTCGACGAGGCTAGACGTAATTCTTCCGGTCAGAAGAAGGCAAGGATCATCAAGAGACTTGAGGTTGTCGAGGCATTCAAGAACTCCGGCAACAAGCCTGAGTGGATGGTACTCGATGTACTTCCTGTACTTCCTCCTGAGATCCGTCCTATGGTACCTCTCGATGGCGGACGTTACGCTACATCCGATCTTAACGATCTTTACAGAAGAGTTATCAACAGAAACAACCGTTTGAAGAAGCTCCTCGATCTCGGTGCTCCTGACATCATCGTCAGAAACGAGAAGAGAATGCTCCAGGAAGCTGTTGACTCTCTTATCGATAACGGAAGAAGAGGCCGTGCAGTTACAGGTTCTACTTCCGCAACAAACAGCAGAACACTTAAGTCTTTGACAGATATGCTCAAGGGTAAGCAGGGACGTTTCCGTCAGAACCTCCTCGGTAAGCGTGTTGACTATTCCGGTCGTTCGGTTATCGTTGTTGGTCCTGAACTTAAGATGCACCAGTGCGGTCTTCCTAAGGAAATGGCTCTCGAGCTCTTTAAGCCATTCGTAATCAAGAGACTCGTAGAAGACGGTCATACGGCTAACATCAAGACAGGTCGTCGTATGGTCGAGCGTCCTACATCTATCGTTTGGGACATGCTCGAAGAGGTTATCAAGGATCACCCTGTAATGCTCAACCGTGCTCCTACGCTCCACAGACTTGGTATCCAGGCATTTGAGCCTGTACTCGTTGAGGGTCGTGCTATCAAGCTCCACCCACTCGTATGTACAGCGTTCAACGCCGACTTCGACGGTGACCAGATGGCTGTTCACGTACCTCTCTCTGCAGAGGCACAGGCAGAGGCAAGATTCCTCATGCTCTCTTCCAACAACCTCTTGAAGCCTCAGGATGGTAACCCTGTTACCGTTCCTACACAGGATATGATCCTCGGATGCTATTACCTTACTATCTCCCGTGAGGGTGCTAAGGGTGAGGGAATGGTATTCTCATCCATTGATGAAGCATACATGGCTTATCACGAGCATCAGATCGAGCTTCACTCCAATGTCGGTATCCGTATCACACGTGAGATCGACGGTGAGGAAGTTACAGGTATCGTAAGATCTTCCTTCGGTCGTTTCATCTTCAACGAGATCATTCCTCAGGACCTCGGCTATGTAGATCGTACACAGCCTGAGAACAAGCTCGTTCTCGAGTGTGACTTCCTCGTTGGTAAGAAGAAGCTCGGTGAGATCATCGCTCGTTCTATCAGAGTTCACGGTTCTGCTGCTACAGCAGTTATCCTCGACAACATCAAGTCCTTGGGTTACAAGTACTCCACTATCGGTGGTATCTCCATCGGTATCGAAGACATGATCGTGCCTGATGTTAAGGAGAAGATGGTACACGAAGCTGAGGATAAGGTTGAATATATCAACAAGATGTATGACAGAGGTCTCTTGAACGAGGACGGACGTTATAAGTCAGTTATCAAGATCTGGTCTGATACAACACAAACTATCACAGATGCTCTCATCAAGAACCTTGGTGCTTATAACCCTATCAAGATGATGTCAGACTCCGGTGCCCGTGGTTCCGCTCAGCAGATCAAGCAGCTCGCAGGTATGCGTGGTAACATGGCTGATACATCAGGTAAGACTATCGAGATCCCTATCAAGTCCAACCTCCGTGAAGGTATGAACGTTTTGGAGTTCTTTATTTCTTCACACGGTGCTCGTAAGGCTCTTTCCGATACAGCTCTTAAGACAGCTGACTCAGGTTACCTTACACGTCGTCTCGTTGACGTTGCTCAGGAAGTTATCATCAGCGAAGAGGATTGCGGTACTGACGACTTTACATGGGTCAAGGAGATCGCTACTGTCGCTAATGACAGAAAGGATGTCATCAAGACTTTGGCTGAAAGACTTACAGGTCGTTATGCAGCTGAGGACATCGCAGATCTTCAGACTGGTGAGATCCTCGTTAAGAGAAATGAACTCATCACGGCAGATATTGCTAAGAAGATCGAAGAGACAGGTAATAAGAAAGTTAAGATCAGGTCCGTATTCGACTGTAAGTCAAGACACGGCGTATGTTCCAAGTGCTACGGCTTGAACCTCGCTACAGGACTTCCTACAACAGGCGGCGAGGCAGTCGGTATCATGGCTGCTCAGTCAATCGGTGAGCCTGGTACACAGCTTACGATGAGAACGTTCCATACCGGTGGTATCGCTACAGGTGAGGATATCACACAGGGTCTCCCTCGTGTCGAGGAGCTCTTCGAGGCTCGTAAGCCAAAGGGTGACGCTATCATCTCCGAGATCGACGGTACAGTCAGGATCGAGGAAGGTGCTAAGGGTAAGCGTGAGATCATCGTTACTGCTTCTCCTGACAGCGAGTTCCGCGATGAGGAAGGCAATATCATCACAGAGTGCCGTTACCCTGTATCACTTCATGCAACACTTAAGGTTGCTGACGGTGATGTAGTTGAGGCAGCTGATTCACTTACAGACGGTAACTTGAACCCTGCAGACATCATGAAGATCAAGGGTGTTCGTGGTGTTCAGAAGTACATCGTCGGCGAAGTTGTTAAGGTTTATAAGAGCGGTGGTGTTACCATCAACGATAAGCATATCGAAGTTATCACTCGTCAGATGATGAGAAGAGTACGTATCGACGATCCGGGTGAGACATCACTCATGACAGGTACTACTGTAGATCTCTTCGACTTTGAGGCAGAGAACGAGAAGGCAGTTGCTGAGGGCAAGACACCTGCTACAGGTAAGAGACAGCTCCTCGGTATCACAAAGGCTTCCTTGTCTACAGACTCCTTCCTTTCCGCTGCATCCTTCCAGGAGACAGCTCGTGTTCTTACAGACGCAGCAGTTAAGGGTAAGATGGATCCGCTCATCGGTCTTAAGGAGAACGTTATCATCGGTAATCTCATCCCTGCAGGTACAGGTGTTCAGAGATACAGAGATATCACGGCTGTTCCTGTTATCAGAGAGAACTGTGAAGTTATTACAGGTCACCCTTATGACCCTTCTTCTTCCGAGGATGTTGAGGAGTTCGCAAACGACTATCTCATGGACCTCATGGAGAAGGAGCGCCTTGAGGAAGATCAGAACTTCTGATCTAACTTAATAGATTGATATTTGAATCACAGGGAGGCTCCGCTTTTCGAAGGCGGAGCTTTTCCTTTTTTTCGAAAAGAACAAAACGATTGAGAGGAATAATCAATGACAAAGAACGTATTTGATATATTGGAAGAAAGAGGCTACATCTCGCAGGCTACACACAGAGAGGAGATATACGAACTCCTCGGAAAGCCGGGTGTTACTTTCTATATCGGATTCGATCCTACGGCAGACAGTCTTCATGTCGGACACTTTGTTCAGATGATGGTAATGAGCCACATGCAGAAGGCAGGTCACAGACCTATCGCACTCATGGGTGGCGGTACGGCTATGATCGGTGACCCGTCCGGAAGATCCGACATGCGTCAGATGATGACTGTTGAGACTATCGACCACAACGTCGAGTGCTTTAAGAAGCAGATGGGCAAGGTAGTCGATTTCAGCGATGACAAGGCCATTATCGTAAATAACGGCGACTGGCTCAGAAACCTGAACTTCATGGAGTTCATGCGCGATATCGGACCGCACTTCTCCGTTAACAGGATGCTCACTGCTGAGTGCTATAAGCAAAGACTCGAGAAAGGTCTCACATTCCTTGAGTTCACATACATGCTCATGCAGAGCTATGACTTCTACTATCTCCATCAGAAGTACAATTGCTGCCTCGAGCTCGGCGGTGACGACCAGTGGTCAAATATCATCGGCGGTGTTGAGCTTATCAGAAGAAAAGATCAGGATGCCGCTTATGGTCTTACATTCACGCTCCTTACAAACAGCGAAGGAAAGAAGATGGGTAAGACAGCAAAGGGTGCCGTATGGCTTGATCCTAACAAGACAAGTCCGTTCGATTTCTACCAGTACTGGAGAAATGTTGATGATGCAGACGTGATCAGATGCATGAAGCTTTTGACATTCCTCGAACTCGATGAGATCAACGAATATGCAAAGCTCAAGGATTCTGCCATCAACGAGGCAAAGAAGAGACTTGCTTATGAAGTAACAAAGATCGTTCACGGTGAAGATGCTGCTAACGAAGTTAAGAAGCAGGCTGAGGATATCTTCGAGAACAGCGGAAGATCAGAGAACATGAATACAACAGAGATCGAAGCTTCCGAGGTCGGCAGTGTTCAGTTCGCTGATGTACTCGTTAAGACCGGTATCGTTAAGTCAAAGGGCGAAGCAAAGCGTCTCATCGCACAGAAGGGTATCTATCTGAATGATGTTGCGGTAGACGATCCGTTCTATGTCCTTAAGGATGAGGATTTTACCGATAATGAGGCGATCGTAAGGAAGGGAAAAAAGGTATTCCACAGGCTGCAGGTAAAGTAATGTGTATAAATGCATAAATATACAGCAAATTGCATATTTAAATTGTTTTGTTTGATATATTAAAAATGTGTAAATTTGTGGTAATATAATAACGCATTATGAATATGGAGGTATCTATATGAAGAAGTTTAAGGGAATAGTTGCTGTTCTTCTTGTTGCTACCATGGTTTTCGGAATGACAGCCTGCGGTGGCGTAAAAGAAATGTCAGCCAAGGATTTCAAGGCTACTATTAAGGATGTCCTTGATTGTGACAAGGATGAGATCGATGAGAGCGAAGATAGCTACGATGATTCCGTAGAGTCAATCATCTCTTACGAAGGTGAAGATTACGACAAGTATACAGTAAGCTGCACTGAGTACGAGGATGAGGAAGCTGCTAAGTACAATTTCGACTACTATGCAGCAAGATATGGTTTCTACAAGTCACATGACGGTATCGATGGCAAGGTCAAGATCACTAAGAGTTACATCACGATCGATGCTGAGCTTACATCTTCTTATGACGGTGATTCTGTTGACAGATACGGCGGAATCTATCTTGCAGGCAGCACAGTTATTACTGTATTTGCAAAGACAGGTAAGGACAAGGATAAGGACGTTATCGATGATCTTTTGAAGGAACTCGGTTGTCCTAAGCCAAGCAGAGTAAGCTGATCGTTTTGAATTATTGGAGGTTTTGAAAAATGAAAAAGTTTAAGGTAATTGCTGCAGTAGTTATGATCGCATGCATGGGAATGAGCGTTGCTGCTTGCTCCGGTGTTAAGGAGATCGAGGATAAGGAATTTAAGGATGCAGTTAAGGAAGTTCTTGATTGCGATAAGGAAGACCTCGATATTTATGAGGGTAAGGATGAGACATACGTTGATTACATCGAGACAGAGATCTTCTACTCCGGTGATGATGCTGATAAGTACGATGTATCTTACACAGAGTATGAGGATGAAGAAGCTGCAAGATATGCTTTCGATTCCTATGTAACATCCGTTAAGTTCTACAAGGATCATGACGGTATCGACGGTAAGGTAAAGATCGCTAAGAATTACGTTACTTACGATGCAGAGATCACACCTTCCTATGACGGTAAGGGCGTTGATGCTTACGGCGGAAGATATGTTGCTGGTCCATACATCATCGATGTCGAGTGCACAACAGGTAAGGACAAGGATAAGGACGTTATCGACGATCTTTTGAAGGAGCTCGGTCTCCCAAGACCAAGCAGAGCTTGATCAGATAATTGATTAATCGATCATACATACCCCGGACAGTGATGTTCGGGGTATTTTTTGACCCACTTTTTCGAGAGGGATAAAAATCACGTTTACAAACATATGTTCGCGTATTATAATAAGTCCACATATCAGGAAGATAAGGAGGACGGATCATATGGATGTTCGTGATTTCAGTTATGACGGTACCATTGAGGGATATCTGTCGGTCGTAAGTTACTGCATAGAGAATAAGACTATGCCCAGGAAGATAACGGCAGAGACGTTTGAGCGGGATGACGGACTCAGTGTGCGTATCAGGTCGGATTATAATGCGGCTGACAGGCTCTATAAACTCGTGGGGCGAAGAGCTTCGGCAGAAGTTCAGCAGATGATATGCGATCTGTTCCTTACGTGTGTGACTGATATGGAGATGGATCTTTTTATCATGATCTGTAAGGGGATCAAGTATGGCGCAGTGATCGCTGATGATTATTCGGACGAACTCATGCGAAGGATACAGTTCTCGATTAGAGATCTTTACAGGGAGGCGGCTTCGGTGCTGTCGTCCATGAATGCGGTTAAGATCGATAATGTGACCTTCGCGGTCATTAATCCAAGGAACAGGGTGCTTCCGATAATCTACAGGAACATACTGAACAATGAGGATAATGATGATGTCCTGATATATGACAAGCGACATAAGATGGCGCTTATAAGGATGGGTGAGACGGATATGATACTCGATACCGGAAGGATAGCAGGCTCTGATCTCGGATCTGTAAATGACCTCTACGGCAAGATGTGGCCGTATTTTGCAAGTGATCTTAATACGCTTGGAAGGCAGGTTTTGAAGGAAAGGGCTGATTCGCTGTCAAAGCTTTGGTATATAGCCGTATAAGTGTGATAAGATAAATGTGATGGTTACCTTAAGGTAACGTTAGTTTTTGTGTCAGGGGTGAATTATGTTATCCGCGTCCGTTATCTTGATCGGAATGCCCGGATGTGGCAAATCAACTGTGGGGAAGATGCTTGCGAAGCGACTCAGAGTTGATTTTTGTGATACTGACGATCTTATCGTCGGTAAGACCGGTGAGCCGCTGCAGGATACTCTGGATAAATACGGAAGAGACGGCTTTCTCGAGATAGAAAGGCAGGTCCTGACAGAACTTGATATCAGTACCCCGAGAGTTATTTCGACAGGCGGAAGCGTGGTGCTTCATAAGGATGTTATGGAGCGTTTAAAGGAGAATTGTACGATCGTTTTCCTGGATGCCGATCTTCCGTTGATACGTAAGAGATTATGGAATCTTGATTCACGCGGTATCGTATTCAGTGATACCAAAGACGGACTTTTGGAAGTCTATAAGGAACGTGAGCCGCTCTATTACAGATATGCAGATATAAGGATCCATATAAAACACAAGCGTGTCAATGATATGATTGCGGAAATCACCAAAAAGATAGGGTGCGAATAGTCCTTTATTTATGGTAAAATACATTTTATAATGTATCTGTATCTATAGGGTATAGTTTACATGTTTAATGGAGGAATGTAACATGAAGAACAAGAAGTTTTTATCACTTATCAGTTTGATCATCTGCATCGCTATGATGGGTGCATCATTCACAGCTTGCTCCAGTAGTTCCAAGAAGAAGGATAAGGACAAGAAGTCCAAGGTCGAGGATGAAGACGACGAGGACGAGGATGACGACGAAGACGAAGATGATGACGAGGATGACGAGGACGACGAAGACGAAGAGGACGACGAGGATGACGAAGACGACGACGATGATGATGACGACGTCGTTGAGACCAAGAAGCCTAAGGATGACGACGACGATATCGACATTGGCGGTGACGTAACGAAGGGCGGAGATATCCAGGTCGACGAGACAGTTGTAATCGATCAGGATGATATCAAAGTTACAGTAACAGGCACAGTATACGATGATTGGAGCGGTACAGGTCTTGAGCTTCTTATCGAGAACAACACAGATGAGAACCTTTCGTTCAGTGTAACTGATTTCTATGTAAACGGATGTTATATCCAAACATATCTTAGTCAGGGTGATGTTGCTTCAGGTAAGAAGGGATACGCTACTATCTCTCTTAATGAGGAAGATGTTTACGCTGATTATGGTATGAAGAGCATCGGTAAACTCGATTTCAAGATGTATGCATATAATGATGATTACGATACAGTATTGGATTATACTAATGTATCCCTCAATACAAATCTTCAGCCAGATACACCTTCATTCGATTCTGATGTAGATATCTACGATGCTGACGGTGTGGTTATCAAGGCTAGATACGGTCAGGCTAAGTACGGTGATTACAATTCTATCTATGTATATGCAGAGAATAATACTGATAAGACATTGAGGATCTCTGTTGATAGTCTCGATATTAACGGCTTCACTATCAGTTCTGCTTATTTGTACCTCACTCTTGATCCTGGTTTCTGCGGTGTGGAGGATATCAATCTTTATGAAGATACTCTTAGCGAGAACCACATCGATGAGATCGAGAGCATGGAGCTTTCACTTGAAATAAGAGATGCTGACGATTGGAAATCTGTCGCAACAACAGATTCTGTTGAGATTCCGGTTTCCTGATCGATATTGATCAAGTTATTTGAAGAGAGGTTGCCTTTATGGCAGCCTCTTTT
>CAMVBS010000021.1 GCA_947165785.1 uncultured Clostridia bacterium
CTACGCCCCTCGGGACTTTCACCCGAGGTTCGGGACATGCCCGTCATACCGAAAAGAGGCCGCGACCTTCAAGGTCACAGCCTCTTTTATTGTTTAAGTTAAGACTTCTATCAGTCAAGGAAGCCCTTATAGTTCCTTGTTACAAGCTGGCTCTCGATCTGAACTACGAGATCGTTTGCAACACCTGTAAGGATCAACACGGAAGTTCCTGCGAACCAGACATAGCCAAGTTCAAGGAAGTTAGCAAGAAGTGTAGGAACCAAAACGATGAATGAAAGGAACAATGCATCGATCCAGTTCAAACGGTTTGCTGTACCAAAGATGAAGTCCTTTGTAGGACGTCCAGGTCTGATACCCGGTATAAATCCACCATTCTTCTGAATGTTGTTCGAGATCTCCAATGGGTTGAACTGGATCAACGAATAGAAGAATGTGAAGATTATGATACAGAAGAATTCTGCTACATAGTACCATGGGCTGGAACCGAAGTTACGGCACCAATTTGCAAATACACCCTCGGACTTTGAAAGGAACATGGTTGCGATCATGTTCGGCAAAGAAAGGATAGACATTGCAAAGATTACAGGCATAACACCCGACTGGTTAACCTTGATCGGGATATATGAGCTCTGGCCGCCGTAGAGTTTTCTTCCGACTGTCTTCTTAGAGTACTGAACAGGGATCCTTCTCTCAGCATTCTGTACATAAAGTACGAAGACGATGAGACCGATGGTAACTGCAGAGATAAGAAGGAAAGCAACTACACCGATAACGATACCGAGTGCTGAGTTGTTGATCTTAGCTCCGAGCTTACCGCTCAAGGAAGCACAGAACTCGTAAGCTGACTTAGCCATCTGTGGTGTTCTTGTTACGATACCTGCGAAGATGATAAGGGAAACACCGTTACCGATACCATATTCGTTGATACGCTCACCGAGCCAAACGATGAAACATGTACCAGCTGTGAAAGCGAGAGCTACGAGGATCGCATTCAAAGCTGTAGGAAGAAGGCTTGTCATAGCAGATCTTGTTGTGTATGTAAACAAGCTTGCCTGAACAAGTGCAAGACCGATCGCACCATAACGTGTGATCTTCTGCATCTTCTTTCTGCCTGCCTCACCGTCCTTAGACAATTCCTGCAAAGACGGGAATACAACTGTCAAAAGCTGGATGATGATGGAAGCATTGATGTACGGAGTAATACCGAGAGCAAAGATAGTTGCTGAGTAAAGTCCGCCACCGGAGATGATATCCATCATGCTACCGATCTGACCCCAGCCCTTGACGAGAGTAGAAAATGCTTCTCTGTCAAGTCCTGGAGCAGGGATGAGTCCGCCGATCTGGTAAAGACCTAAGATCAATACCGTGAAAAGGATCTTTTTGCGCAACTCCGGCAAACTGAATGCCTTGATCAAGGTGTCAAAAATACCTCTCATGATCAAACCTCCTCTGCCGTTCCACCAGCCTTTTCGATTTTCTCTTTAGCAGAAGCTGTGAACTTAACTGCCTTTACAGTCAACTTCTTTGTGAGCTCACCGTTACCGAGAATCTTGATACCGTCATTTACCTTAGGAAGAGAGATGATGCCTGCATCTGCGAGGATCTCAGCAGAAACCTCAGCACCGTTATCGAACTTCTCAAGATCGCTGACGTTGACCTCAATATACTGAGGAGCAAAACGCTTGTTGTTGAAACCTCTCTTAGGCAAGCGTCTGTAAAGAGGCATTTGTCCACCCTCAAAACCAGGGCGAACTCCACCGCCGGAACGAGCCTTCTGGCCCTTGTGTCCGCGACCTGCTGTCTTTCCGTTACCGGATCCTGCACCGCGGCCCTTGCGGTATGCGACGGCATTGCCGCCGGAAGTCATTTCATTGAGCTTCATTTATATATACCTCCATTAAACTTCTTCACAAGTTACGAGATGAGCAACTCTGTGAACCATTCCTCTGATAGCAGAGTCATCGTTCTTTTCAACAGACTGACCGATCTTCTTGAGACCGAGAGCTGCAACTGTTGCTGCCTGAACTTTTGTGCACTTGTTGGTACTCTTTACCAAAGTTACTTTTAATTTTCCCATGATAAGAGTCCTCCTTAACGAATTTCTTCAACGGACTTGCCACGGATGCGTGCAACCTTCTCGATTGACTTAAGGCCAGCAAGACCTGCAAGTGTAGCATTGACCATGTTGTTCGGGTTGTTTGTACCAAGGGACTTAGTACGGATATCTGTGATACCTGCGAGCTCGCATACGGAACGAACAGGACCACCAGCGATGATACCTGTACCGTTTGCAGCAGGCTTCATAACGATCTTACCTGCGCCGTAAAGTCCGAGTGTCTCGTGAGGGATAGTACCGTTAACTACCGGAACCTCGATGATATTCTTCTTAGCTTCCTCGATACCCTTGCGGATTGCGTCCGGAACCTCGGCAGCCTTACCGATACCCTTACCAACGTGACCATTACCGTCGCCTACGATAACGAGAGCAGCAAAGCGCATGTTTCTACCACCCTTAACAGTCTTGGAAACACGTCTGATATGGATGACCTTTTCTGTTAATTCCATATTTGTAGAATCAAAACCCATATGTTATTTCCTCCTGATTAGAATGAGAGACCAGCTTCACGAGCTGCCTCAGCCAAAGCTGCTACTCTGCCGTGATATACATATCCACCGCGATCGAATACAACTTCCTTAATGTCCTTAGCAAGTGCGCGCTCAGCAACAAGCTTACCAACCTTAGCAGCTGCTTCCTTGTTACCGCCGTTCTCGGACTTGATATCCTTATCAAGAGAAGATGCACTTACAAGTGTGTTACCGTTTACGTCATCAATAACCTGAGCGTAGATGTTAGCGTTGCTTCTGAATACGCACAAACGTGGGCACTCAGCTGTACCGCTGATCTTCTTTCTTACGCGAAGGTGCTTTCTCTTACGAATTTCGTTTTTATCAACTTTGTTAATCATTAACTTACACCTCCCGCTTACTTCTTAGCGCCAGTCTTACCTTCCTTGATTCTCAAGTGCTCAGTAGCATATTTAATACCCTTGCCCTTGTATGCATCAGGAAGTCTGAATGAACGAATCTTTGCTGCTGTCTCACCAACGAGCTGCTTGTCAGCACCCTTAACGGTGATCTTCTGTGCGTCAGGAACTTCGATTGTGATTCCCTCTGGCTCAACCATCTCGATCGGGTGGGAGTAACCGAGGTTCAATACGATCTTATTGCCCTGCTTAGCTGCCTTGTAACCGACACCGTTGATCTCGAGATCCTTGGAGAAACCCTCGGATACACCGATAACCATGTTGTTGATCAAAGAACGTGTAAGTCCGTGAAGAGCCTTCTGCTGCTTCTCGTCGTTCTGTCTCTCAACTGTGATAACGGCCCCGTCTACTTTAACTGTCATATCAGGATGTACATCCAACTCGAGAGTGGACTTTCCGCCCTTAACAGTCAGGTGATGGCCGTCAAGCTTGACCTCGACTCCTGCAGGAATCGTGATCGGCATTCTACCAATTCTTGACATAATATTTTTCCTCCTGCTCTTTAGATTGCGCGTATCGCACATATGTCGTGTGCGATGCGCTTTTCAGAGTTTTTATATAATCGATTATGATTACCAAACGTATGCGAGAACTTCGCCGCCTACACCGAGCTCACGAGCCTTCTTATCGGTCATGACACCCTTTGATGTGGAAACGATCGCGATACCGAGACCACCCAATACCTTAGGGAGATTCTCCTTATCAGCATAGATACGAAGACCCGGCTTAGAGATTCTCTTGATACCGGAGATGACGTGCTCACGGCCGTCAACATACTTCAATGTAACTTTGATCATTCCCTGCTTATTGTCCTCAATGCACTGGAAAGCTGTGATGTAGCCTTCGTCCAACAAGATCTGAGCGATAGACTTCTTCAAGTTGGAAGAAGGGATCATAACTGTCGGATGGCCTGCTGTTCCTGCATTACGGATTCTTGTAAGCATATCTGCGATTGCATCTGTTATCTGCATAATTATTCCTCCTATAATGCTACGAATTACCAGCTAGCCTTCTTAACGCCCGGAATCTCACCCTTGTATGCGAGATCACGGAAGCAAAGACGGCAAATGCCATACTTACGCATGTAAGAATGTGGACGTCCACAAAGCTTACAACGGTTGTGCTGCTGTGTAGAATGTTTCGGAGTCTTCTGTGATTTAAGAATCATTGACTTCTTTGCCATTATTAAATCCTCCTAATTACTTGTGGAACGGCATACCGATCAACTTGAGAAGCTCGAAAGCCTCTTCGTCTGTCTCAGCCGTTGTAACGATGATGATGTCCATACCACGGATCTTATCGATCTTATCGTAATCGATTTCAGGGAACATGAGCTGCTCCTTGATACCCATAGCGTAGTTACCGTGTCCATCAAATGAATTAGGACTAATACCGCGGAAGTCACGAACACGTGGAAGGGAGATGCTGATGAACTTGTCGAGGAAGTTGTACATGTTCTCACCACGGAGTGTAACCTTACAACCGATCTTCATGCCCTCACGAAGCTTAAATGCAGCAACAGACTTACGTGCTGTTGTTGATACCGGCTTCTGTCCAGCAATGATACCCATATCACGCATAGCGTTGTCCAAAGCCTTAGGGTTGTCTTTAACTTCACCGACACCCATGTTAAGAACGATCTTCTCGATCTTAGGGATCTGCATTACTGAAGAATACTTAAATGTTTCCTTCAAAGCCGGTGCAACTTCAGATGTGTACTTATCTTTTAATCTAGACATCTACTTACTCCCCCTTGCTTGCCTTCTTGATAGTATCGATGACTGCACCGCACTTCTTGCAAACGCGGTCCTTGGAACCGTCCTCGTTTACCTTGTGTGCAACACGTGTAGCCTTGCCGCACTTAGGGCAAACAAGCATTACGTTAGATGCATCGATAGAACCTTCGCGGTCGATGATACCGCTTGGTGCGTTCTGAGTTCTAGCCTTCTGGTGCTTCTTGACCATGTTAGCGCCCTCAACATAAACGCGACCTGTCTTTGGCTCAGTCTTCAAAACCTTACCAACCTTTCCGGAATCCTTACCGGAAATAACGACTACCTTGTCGTCTGTCTTAACATGAATTTTATTAGCCATATTAAGCAACCTCCTTAAAGAACTTCCGGAGCAAGGGACAAGATCTTCATGTAGTCCTTGTCTCTGAGCTCTCTCGCGATAGGTCCAAAGATACGTGTTCCGCGAGGGTTCTTGTCTTCTTTGATAATAACTGCAGCGTTCTCATCGAATTTGATGTAAGAACCGTCTGCTCTTCTGACGCCCTTCTTTGTACGTACAACAACTGCACGAACTACGTCGCCCTTCTTGACCATGCCGCCAGGAGCAGCTGTCTTTACGGAACAAACGATGACGTCACCGATGTTTGCGTATTTACGCCATGAACCACCGAGTACCTTAATGCAGGCAAGCTCTTTAGCACCTGTGTTGTCGGCAGCTCTGAGTCTGGATTCAACCTGAATCATTGATTTTTCCTCCTACCTTGCATTACTTAGCCTTTTCGATGATCTCGACCAATCTCCAACGCTTATCCTTGGATGTAGGACGAGTTTCCATTACCATGACCTTATCGCCAATGCCGCAAACGTTTTCTTCGTCATGAGCCTTGAGCTTATAAGTTCTCTTCATGATCTTACCGTAAAGCGGATGCTTAACGTGCTCTACAACAGAGACAACGATCGTCTTGTCCATCTTGTCGGATGTAACGAGACCTACTCTTGTTTTTCTGAGGTTACGTTCTGCCATCTTTCGTTATCCCCCTTAGTTAGCCTTGAGCTCTTGCTCACGGATTATTGTCTTAACTCTAGCGATATCTCTCTTAACAGAAGCGATCTGCTGAGGATTCTCGAGTTGGTTTGTAGCGTGCTGGAAACGGAGCTTGAAGAGTTCCTCTTTAAGAGCAACCAATTCCTTCTGAAGCTCTTCGCTTGACTTGGAACGAATTTCATTAGCCTTCATTGGAAACTTCCTCCTTTTCCCTGATTACAAACTTTGTCTTACATGGGAGCTTGTGACCTGCAAGACGCATAGCTTCTCTAGCCTGCTCCTCTGTTACGCCTGCGATCTCGAAAAGAACGCGACCCGGCTTAACTACTGCTACCCAGAACTCTACGGAACCTTTACCGGAACCCATTCGAGCTTCTGCAGGGTGCTTTGTGATCGGCTTATCCGGGAAGATCTTGATCCAGACCTTACCGCCTCTCTTAACGTATCTGTTGATAGCGATACGGGCAGCCTCGATCTGATTGGATCTGATCCAGCATGGCTCAGTTGCCATGATACCGTAATCACCGTATGCTACGAAATTACCGCGAGAAGCTTTACCGGTCAAACGACCACGGTGCTGCTTTCTGTGCTTAACTCTCTTAGGAAGTAACATCAGTTCTCGCCTCCTTCTTTAACTTCTGCGTTCTTCTTTGCAGGAAGAATCTCGCCCTTGTAGATCCAAACCTTTACACCGATACGACCGTATGTTGTGTTTGCCTCAGCAAAACCATAGTCGATGTCAGCACGGAGTGTCTGGAGCGGGATAGTACCCTCGTGATATGTCTCGGATCTAGCGATCTCGGCACCGCCCAAACGACCGGAGCACATTGTCTTGATTCCGAGGATTCCCTGCTTCATTGCAGAAGACATAGCCTTCTTCATGGCACGACGGAAGCTTACACGATTCTCGAGCTGGACTGCAATGTTCTCTGCAACGAGCTTAGCATTGCTGTCGATGTTCTTAACTTCTTTAACCTCTACGAAGAAATCCTTCTTGAACTTCTTCTTGAGAGACTCCTTGAGTGCCTCGATACCAGCACCCTTTGTTCCGATAACAAGACCCGGCTTAGCAACGTTAAGGATGATAGTTGTCTTATCTGTACCCTTACGCTCGATCTCTACGGAAGAAACACCTGCGATGTTCTTTCTGCTGTCATCGAAAGGCTTCTTGGAGCCCTTACCTGCGAGCTTAATGATCTTGTCAAGTTCTGTCTTTACGAAATCACGGATTTGCTTGTCCTCAACAAGGAAATCGCTGAATGTTTTCTTATCGGCATACCAACGTGTGTCCCATTCTTTGATGACACCTACGCGTAAACCATGGGGATTAACTTTCTGACCCATTTGAAACCCTCCTTATACTCTTTCCTTGAGAACGATAGTAACGTGACTTGTTCTCTTGTTGATTCTGTTAGCGGATCCTCTAGCTCTTGGCATGAAGCGCTTGATGATCGGACCCGGATTAGCAAATGCATCTGCAACATAGAGGTCATCACGGTTGAGACCGTTGTTGTTTACTGCGTTTGCCTCAGCAGACTTGAGGACCTTTGTGAGGATCGGGGAAGCTGCCTTAGGTGTGTACATAAGGATTGCATAAGCCTCATCGATTGACTTACCCTTGATGAGATCGATAACGATCTTCATCTTTCTAGGAGTAATTCTGATGTACTTAGCTGTTGCCTTACCCTGGTCTCTTCCCATACCGAGGAGCTTTCTCTGCTTCTTGGTAGGAATAGGGAGTCTTGCAAACTTCTTGGAAGGCTGTGCATAAGCCTTAAGAATCTCATCGCGATTCTTCTCGATGTTTTCTTTTGTCAAAATTATCTTTTCCACAATTTTTCTCCCTTCTACGCTTAGCGAGCGTTAGCAGACTTCTCGCCTGCGTGGCCGCCAAACTTACGTGTAGGTGCGAACTCACCGAGCTTGTGTCCAACCATTTCCTCTGTTACATAAACAGGAACGTGCTTGTGACCGTCGTAAACTGCAATGGTATGTCCGACAAAGTCAGGGAAGATAGTGGAAGCACGAGACCATGTCTTGATAACTTTCTTCTCGTTGGCGTCGTTCATAGCCTTAATTCTCTTCATGAGGGCGTCTTCAACAAAATAGCCCTTCTTAGTAGATCTACTCATTTGTTACGCAACCTCCTTATTACTTTCTGCCCTTAACAATGTACTTGTTGGACTGCTTCTTCTTATTACGTGTCTTCTTACCGAGAGTTGGAACACCCCAAGGTGTAACAGGGCCCGGAAGACCGATAGGAGACTTACCTTCACCACCACCGTGTGGGTGATCGTTAGGGTTCATTACAACGCCTCGAACGGAAGGACGAACACCGAGGTGACGGCTGCGGCCGGCTTTACCAAGGTTAACGTTCTCGTGCTCTGCGTTACCGATCGTACCGATTGTTGCACGGCACTTAACGGATACCATACGAACCTCACCTGATGGGAGACGGATCTGAGCGAAGTCACCTTCCTTAGCCATGAGCTGAGCGGAAGCACCTGCTGTTCTAACCATCTGAGCGCCCTTACCAGGCTTGAGCTCTACACAGTGAATAACTGTACCAACAGGGATGTTAGCGATTGGAAGTGCATTACCAGGCATGATGTCTGCATCAGGACCGCTTACGATAACGTGACCGATCTTTGTCTCTGCAGGGCAGAGGATGTAAGACTTAACGCCGTCTGCATACTGGAGAAGAGCGATGAATGCTGTACGGTTTGGATCGTACTCGATAGCAACAACCTTTGCAGGGATGTTGTCCTTATTTCTCTTCCAGTCGATGATACGGATCTTTCTTCTGTTACCGCCACCGATGTGACGAACTGTGATGCGACCGTATGAGTTACGTCCGCCTGTCTTCTTAGCTGTAGCAAGAAGAGCCTTTTCAGGAGCCTTCTTTGTAAGTACAGAATAATCTGTAACAGTCATCTGACGAACAGCCGGAGAAGTAGGATTAAATGTTTTTACTGCCATTTTTCTTCACTCCTTTTCCTTACTGACCGAAGCCGAACTCTTCGATAGATGTCTTATACTTCTTGCCGACCTTAGTAGCCTTACCGCCCTTACCAAGATATGTAATATCCTTGGACTCTGTAGCGATAGTTACGATAGCCTTCTTGAAAGCAGGTGTTCTACCGATTGCGTAACGCTGTCTTCTGAGCTTACCGTCGTAGTTAACTACGTTTACGGAAAGTACTCTTACATTGAAGAGCTTCTCAACAGCATCTTTGATCTGTGTCTTAGTTGCATCAACTGCAACCTTAAATGTGTATTTGCCTTCTGCGATCTCGGAAGTGGACTTCTCTGTGATCACTGGCTTGAGGATGATGTCCTGAGCTATCATACGTATACCTCCTCGATCTTCTCAACAGCAGCCTTGCTTACGAGGAAGCTGTCATACTTAAGAATGTCGAATACGTTGATCGTATTAACGAGAGCTGTCTTAACTGTAGGGATGTTCCTTGCAGAGAGCTCAGCGTTTACAGTCTTGTCATCGAAAACGATGAGAGCTGTTGACTCAACATTCAAAGCCTTGAGTGCCTTAGCCATCTCAGCTGTCTTGATCTTATCCATGTCGAAAGAATCAACAACGATGATCTTCTTGTCAGCGAGCTTGGAAGAAAGAGCAGACTTAAGAGCCAATCTCTTGATCTTCTTAGGAACTGTGTAGCTGTAGTCCCTTGGCTTAGGTCCAAAGATGATTCCGCCGCCTACATACTGTGCAGAACGTGTGGAACCGTGACGAGCACGACCTGTGCCCTTCTGACGCCATGGGCGCTTACCGCCGCCTCTTACTTCGCTTCTTGTCTTAGTGGAATGTGTTCCCTGACGACGATTAGCGAGCTGGTTACGGATTACAGCGGCAATAGCAGCCTTGTTAGGCTCAATACCGAAGATACCGTCGTTAAGCTCGATCGAACCAGTAACGGCACCGCTAAGATTGTAGATATCTAATTTAGCCATTCTTTTGTCCTCCCGTCGCATTACTTAGCCTTTACGGATGACTTAACTGTTACCAAGCCACCCTTAGGGCCAGGGATAGCTCCTCTAAGAACGAGGATACCCCTCTCGCCGTCAACCATAACGACGCTCAAATTCTGAACTGTGCAATTTACCGCACCCATGTGTCCAGGCATCTTCTTACCAGGAAGAACACGAGCAGGTGTTGAGTTAGCACCCATGGAACCAACTCTTCTGTGGTACATGGAACCGTGACCGGAAGGACCACCCTTCTGTCCGTGACGCTTGATGTTACCAGCGTAACCCTTACCTTTGGATACACCGCTTACATCAACATGATCGCCAACGTTGAACATGTCAGATACCTTGATCTCCTGACCGAGGGAATACTCCTCATCAGCCTCGAATTCACGGATATACTTCTTTACCTCTACGTCAGCCTTTTTGAACTGACCTGCATCAGGCTTGTTAACGAGCTTAGCTCTTGTAGAACCTGAAGCAACCTTAACGGCATTGTAGCCGTCTGTTTCAACCGTCTTGTTCTGGAGCACGTACATTGGCTCGCATTCGATAACGGTTGCCGGGATAACGTTGCCGTTCTCATCGAACAACTGTGTCATGCCGGACTTCTTGCCAAGAATGAATTTTGTCATCTTTTCTTTCCTCCTATATTGGTTATTGGTTCACAGCTTGTGTGAACATGACCTCGTACGGGTTATTGGCATGTGCCCGTCCGATTAAGTCTGCCTTTTCTATTAAGCCTTGAGCTCGATAGAAACACCGGCAGGCATGTCAAGCTTCTGAAGTGCCTCAACAGTCTTAGCTGTTGGAGCGAAAACATCGATCAAGCGCTTGTGTGTTCTCTGCTCGAACTGCTCACGTGAATCCTTGTACTTGTGTGGTGAACGAAGGATTGTTACGATCTCTTTCTCTGTTGGGAGCGGGATCGGGCCGGAGTAGCTTGCGCCTGTGCGCTGAACTGCATCGATGATCCTTGCTGCGCTCTGGTCGAGGAGCTCGTGATCATAAGCCTTAATCTTGATTCTCATCTTTTGTGTTGCCATGTTTTTTCCTCCATGTAATGCTGTTATTTATTCTCAACCTTCCCGGGCGTTTCTTTTGGTCCCAATCAAAAACCCAGGCAACCAGTTACCATTCAAATGAACAGCACTTTGGCCCTGGGCATGTGTCTTCCAAAACACACGCTGCCGGATCTATTAAGAATCGCCGACCTTGTGGTCGACTCGCTCCATCGAAGTTACCCGCAGATGATGCGCAGCTCGCATATTGCGGCAATCTCCAATTTCCTAGCTGATGCGCCTAAACGCGCTCGATTAATATATCACGGTCAGGATGTGAATGCAATAGTTTTTTGATTTTTCGTCAAAATGTCGGTAGATCTCGTTCAAAACCCTGCAATTTAAAGGTTTTTCGAGAGTGATATGTATTATATCACCTTTCCGCATAATGTCACTCGGCCTTCTTCGTATACTCCAAAGTCAGGTCCTCATTGCCTATGGTGAGCTTATCTCCTTCGATCGAATACGAAACGATCGGATCGCTGAGTGTCGGGTCAACTGCAGGAAGAGAGAGCTTGCCGTTTTCGACATACCAGTTGAACTCTAAGCTGTCTACGACTGTACTGTGAGTTTGATCCGTAAACATGACTGCAAGTCCCGTTCCGTCAGCATTAAACGTTATCTCTCCGTACTGCCCGTCCTGATCGACAGACCATGTTCCGACAAGATCTTCATCGACCTTGCTGTCTTCAGAGGCCGGTGCCTCAGACCTGCTTACACCTGCGAATTCTATACGATCTATATATATCTGCTTGTCATTGGCAAGGACAGCCTGGACCCATTGCTCCATTTCTATGCTGTGATATAAAAGATCATCCGTATAGACAGACTCCGAGGAAAAGTAATCCAATGAATCCTTCAGGGCAGCGATCACTTCATTCTTGACCTCTTCATCAGTGTAGTTTCCGCTCTCCCCGGCATAATAGTAGATATTCCCGAAAACCTTTACTGGAACATCTCCCTCGCTCGGATCACCGTACATGTACGGATCTTTAAATCCGAACTTCAGTTCGACAGCTTCGGAATTCGCTCTGGCGTTATTGATTATCTCCTCAGACCCCGGACTAAGTTTAGGAAATTCCTGAAGATCCGCATCCGATGTTTCCGCAACAAGCTCTGTTGTTTCCGCAGTAAGTTCCGACGTTTCCGAAATCTCGCCTGCTACGAGTTTCTCATCTTCTTTTTCATCAGAAACGACCTCCACGGAACTTTCCTTTGTTTCCTCGGTCCTTCTTGTTAAATGTTTCTTCTGTGTATCCTTATTTTTGTAGATAACTACCCCTGTGATCGCTCCTCCCGCGATCAATACGGCGGCCACACCCGCCAGGATCTTTGCTTTGATTGCTCCTGTCATTATTTGTCCTCCTGCAACAGTGCCTTTTATGGCTGTACTTGCAGAAGCTTTGGCCGCAGCATCGGTTAGTGTTTTCGAAAAGAGAGTGAGCGGAATGTCGGGAACGCTTTGACTCTCAGCCTCCTTACGGAGTATCAGTGTGAGTACTGAAACAGGCAAAGCAGCGTGCAGCCTGTCGTCGTTTTTCTTCTCGTAGGTGATCACCGCCTTTCTGATCTTCTCCCTGGCGGAGACCAGTCTCGATGAAACTGTCTTGAGCGGACAGTCCATCGCCTCGGCGATATCCTGAAGCGACATCTCATTATAGTAATACATTATTATGGTCTGTCTTTGCGCATCAGACAGCTCGTTCTTGATGATGTTCATCATGACCTTGCGCCTGATCTCATCATCAACATAATTATCCGGGATAAAACTGTCGTCGCTTATATCGATACCCTGTTCGGTCATCTCGTCGACCGAATCCTCGGAATGTGCCCTGAAGTATCGCCTGCACTTGTTGACTGCGATGCTGTTTACCCACTTCGGGAATTTCGACGCGTCCTTAAGGTCCGGGAGTTTCTCGATCGCCGCGATGAAAGTGTCCTGCATTACGTCCTTTGCGTTCTCCTCGTTCGCGAGAAGACTGAGCGCGGTAAAATACACCGAACGCCTGGTCTCCTTGTAGAGGGATCCGAACGCATTCTTGTCACCTTGTCTGGTCTTTTCTACTAATTCCTGCCATTGAAGATCTGTCATATTTATCCTTTCTGTTCCGACATTTGATGCTTGGCTTTTTTGCCCCTGCATATAACAGAACCATCAGGAACCGGAAATTCCCAAACTTTTTCGAAAAAAATCAGAAATTATTTTTCCATGATCTTTTTTACGTCTTCACTCGTAAAATGATATTTCCTGTCGCAGAAGTGGCATTCGATGTCGATGCCCTTAGGATCATTGGCAAGTTCCTCCAGGTCAGCCCTGCTCAAAGTAGCAAGTCCCCTGCTCATCTTCTCTTCGGAGCAGTTGCACTTGTAGCTTACTTCGGATCCGCTCAGGAAGCACACTTTAGGGTCTCCCAGGAACATGTCGATGATCTTCTCAGGATTAAAGCCTTCCTCGAGAAGGAACGTGATATCAGGAAATCCGCCGCCTGCGCGCTTCTCGATATAGTCGATATCTTCTTCTGTCGCACCCGGCATGAGCTGAACGATAAGTCCGCCCGCGTTCTTAACGCCGTCCTTATCCATCTGAACGCCGAGAGCCACAACAGACGGAGTCTGCTCCGAACTTGCAAGATAATATGTAAAGTCCTCGGCGATCTCACCCGATACGAGTTCGACCGATCCCACATAAGGCTCGCGAAGACCGATGTCCCTAATGACCGTGAGCATTCCCTTGCCGACTGCTTCGCCCACATTGAGCTTGCCCGGCCTATGATAGGTAGCCTCGACCTCAGGTACGATCGGATAAGCTCTCGCGTGACCCTTGCTGTCGCAGACACAGGTCATTCCCTTGATCGGACCTTCGCACTTGATGATCGTCGTCTGATTGTCATCGTCACCCTTCATGTTCTCTGCGAGCATCAAAGAACCCGTGATGAACCTTCCGAGAGCAGCCGTAACGACCGGTGAAGTCTTGTGGATCCTTTGAACCTCCCTGACCGCATTAGTGGTCCTTATCGCAAAAGCCCTGACATGACCTTCAAGAGCCGTAGCCCTTACAAGGTAGTCTGTCTCGTTATCCAAAGGCGCGCCCGGCGCATGGTAAAAACTCTCGTCTATCATAATTTCTCTCTCTTAAATACCAAAAATACTCTCTCGCCGTCATCCTTGCGGTCAACGAACTTGAGACCTTCTTCTTCTCCCATCTTTATAAGGAGTTCTTCCTCATAGTAGCGTTCTTCGATCACGCCGTCGAACCTCAGGTAATTATCGCCTTCCGTCCTCTCGAAAAGGGTGAGGCTCGCTTCATTTATGCACTCGTCTTCGTCATAGGAATTATCCCAAAGGAGAGTAAAGTCATCATAATCTTCGAAGAACACCTGATCTCCAAGGGTTTCCTTGAAATGGGCCAAGGTAGCGATATCAAATACGAAAACGCCTCCGACATTGAGGAAGTTCTTAAACGACTTGAAGATCTTACGCACATCTTCCTCATCGAGGATATGATTTATCGTATCGAGAAGACTTACAAAGACATCACAGCTTCCGAACAGATCAAGTTCGGTGATATCCTGACAAAGCCAAAGTATATCGTCATCTTCAACTCTCGCGGAATCGAGCATCTCATATGAAGAATCGACCCCGATAACGTCATATCCGAGCTTGCTGAAAACACGGTCGACACGGCCATTTCCGCATCCCAGATCACAAAGGATCCTCTTGCCGTCCTTACCGTCTCCCGTGCATGTACAATGCTTGTCGATGAGATCATGAGCCGTCTTTGCAAACGTCTCGGGGTCAAGGTCTGCCTGCAAGACATCGTAGTAAGGAGACAGCCTGTCATAGAAATTCTCGTCGAACATATGAAGCAACTCCTTATTAAGGGAGATATTCCGTAGGATCTACCGTAGATCCGTTTACCCTGACTTCGAAGTGAAGGTGCGGACCGCTGGATGTTCCGGTACTTCCGACCTCACCGAGATACTGTCCGGCTGTTACATAATCACCGCTGCTTACGCTTATCGATCTCATGTGTCCGTAGAGTGTTGAAAGACCGTTGCCGTGGTCGATAATGATATAGTTACCATAACCCGAACCGCCGGTATTCTGTCCCGGGAAAGGGTAATCAACGGAAATAACGGTTCCTGCCTTTGCGGCCATGACCGAATCTCCGTAACCGGCACCGATATCGATACCGCTGTGGAATTTCGTTGTGTGATATACAGGATGCTCACGGTATCCGTAATAGGACGTGATCCAGGTGCACCATGTCGGCCACTGTACCGTTCCGTGATTTCCGCCGCCCGATGATTGAGTCGTCGGTTCCGAAGATGTCGTCGTTCCTGTAGAAGCAGATCCGCTCGATCCTGAGGATGACTGTGCTGCAGCCTGCTGCTGTGCGTAGAGCTGATCCTGCAAAGACTTGATCTCATCATCCAAAGTAGCAGCATATGCGTTGAGCTCTGCTTCTTTCTGCTCTGCCTCGGAGATCTGAAGGTTAACGCTGTCCAAAGCCTCGGTCGTTACACCGATCCTGTCCTCGAGTTCCTTAAGGGCAGCTGCGAGTTCATCGGCATTGGTCTGCATATCCTCTGCTTCCTTCAAAGCCGTATCAGCCTGAAGTTCCGCATCGTCAAGAGCAGTCTTCATCTCATCGACTGCCTGATTGTCGGCATCTGCGATGAGCGAGATAAGTTCCATATTCGTAAAGAAACCCGCAATGGATTCAGATTCCAAGAGGACCTCGAGCGTGGACTTGTTCTGATATTCGAACATGACGGAGATCCTGTTGGAAAACATGAGTTTCGTGTTTTCGAGATTTTCCTGAGCGGCAACATATGTATCAAGCGCCTCGGCCTTGGCGATCAAAGCAGCAGCAAGTTGCTCGGAGATCTCCTCATACTGTGCTTTCTGCTCCTCGGAAAGCCCGTTGAGCTCTTCAAGTTCGCCCTCGAGCTCTCCTGCGTCCGCCCTGAGGGTAGAGGCCGTGCTGGAATAAGATGCGGCATCAGCGAGAGCCTGATCTCTCTGATCCTTCTTTTCCTTGATATCCTCATCGGTAACGCGGTCGAGCCTTACAAAGACATCGATCGTACCATCTTTCGCGAAAACCTTATAAGGACTGGAAAGAAGCCCCGCACAAAGGATCGCGACAGGGACCGCGAGGAGAACGTATTTAAGTTTCATCAAGATCTTAGTAGTCATAAGCTTACACCTTTACATACTTTCTTACGGCAATGCCTGAACCAACCGCACCGATCAAGACTCCCATAAGTACACAAAGTGCAAGTACCATCCACATAAGCGACTTATAAGGAAGAAGTGCGTAATAAGATGACCAGTCGATACCGACCATGAGTTTTATAAAAAGTGATCTGTAGGCGATGATGGAAAGGACCCATGCACAGCCTGCGCTGATGAGTCCGACTATCGCGCCTTCAATGATAAACGGAACACGTATATACATATTCGTCGCACCGACGAACTTCATGATCTCGATCTCATATGCTCTCGAGTAAACGGAGATCCTTACCATATTGGAGATGATAAACAAAGCTATGATGAAAAGCACGATAAAGCTTGCAACCGTTGCGATATTAACGAAAGACGTTGCCTTCGTAAGTACCGACATTACACGGCTCTCCTTCGCAACCTTGCTTACGCCCGGCAAAGTCTGTAAGTAGTTTGATACCTCATCTGCGTACTGCGGATCTTCGATCCTTACGTTGAACGTATAAGGAAGATACATATCATAATCAAATGAATCGAGTACGGATGAACTGGAGCCGAGGTTGGATTTGAAGTACTCATAGTTCTCGAGAGGGCTTCTCTCGATCACTTCGATGATCCTCGGATTCATTCCGATATACTCCCTGGTAGCCGCGAGGGTCTCTTCAGGGCAGTTAAGCTGCATATAAACTTCGATAGGCGGCTGCTGGCCGACCTTCTTCATGATGCTCCTGGCATTAAGGGAGAAGATGAAGAATGCGCTCATAACGATGAGCATCAAAAGGATCGTAGTTACGGAAGCGATGGTAACGAGGGGGTGTCTTATGATACCCTTGATTCCTTCTTTTACTGAATTGATAAAAGCACGAAACGACATTAATCCTCCTCGGAATCAAGCAGATCGATATCATCAAAAGATATATCCGCAGTAAGCGAATCATCTGCTTTATTCTCGCTCTTTTTCTTCTCATTTGCAGAGGAAGCATTCGACATATCAAATATCAGACCGTCGTCTTTTTCTTCCTTCTTTTCTTCAGGCAGGGACTCTTCTTTGGCTTCCTCGAAAACCTGTTCCTCCGAAGACTCATCTTCGTCTTTGCTGCCTGCTTCATCACCGAACGAGAAATCATCATCGATCGGTTCTTCAGGGATCAGCTCTTCTTCGAAGATCTCACTGACTTCATTGTCGCTGTCCATGTAATCTTCGTAGTCTTCCCTCTCTTCTTCGATACCGTATCCGCCGAACTCAGCCGTGAGCGGATTTGCGATATTGCTCTCGCCGGTGTAGTCACCGTACTCGTCATCACGCACGATATAACCCTGCTCGATCTCGATAACGCGCTTTTTCATCTTGTCTACGAGATTGCTGTCATGTGTGCAGACGACCACGGTCGTTCCGCCCTTATTGATCTCGAGAAGGAGCGCCATGATGTTCTCCGAAGTCTCAGGGTCAAGGTTACCCGTCGGCTCGTCTGCTACGATTATCTTAGGGTTACTGAGCATTGCTCTTGCGATAGCGACTCTCTGCTGCTCACCGCCTGAGAGTTCCTCAGGATAGCAGTCCGCCTTGTCCTTGATACCTACGATATTGAGAACAAGATTGACCGTTGAATCAAGGCTCGCCTTCTTGATGCCGATGATCTCGCCTGCGAAAGCGACATTCTCCGCAACAGTCTTGGTCGGGATGAGCCTGAAGTCCTGGAACACCATGCCGAGCTGTCTTCTGAGGACAGGCACGAGCGCCCTGGACATATTGGATATATCAAAATTATCGATGAAGACCTTACCTTCTGAAGGTCTCTCTTCACGTGTTATGCATTTCATAAGAGTCGATTTACCGGAACCGCTCTTACCGATGATAAAAACGAACTCGCCGTCGAGTATCTCGAAGCTGATGCCCTTGAGCGCATCAACACCTGACTTGTAAGTTTTCTTCACTCCTTCGAATCTAATCATTCAAAAATCGTTCCTTAAAGTTATCTAATCAGATTGTCGTTCTTACCCGACTCTGTATATTCGAGGTAAGTACGGACCATGGAAGCGATCTTGAAAAGTACCGCATCCTCAAAAGACCTGAGGTTAAGACCCGTATTCTTCTGAACCTTGTCCAATCTGTATACAAGGGTATTTCTGTGTACGAAGAGCTCACGGCTCGTCTCACTACCATTAAGGTTGTTCGCGAAAAAGCTCCATATAGTCGTAAGCGTATCCTCATCAAGTGTCTCGTAAGCACCATTCGGGAATACCTCATCGATGAACATCTGGCAGAGCGTTGGCGGAAGCTGATAGATGATCCTGCCAAGGCCGAGCTTGTCATATCTCGTGATATACTGTTTCTTCTCGAAAACACTGCCGATCTTCAAGGACTGCATAGCATCTCGATAAGACTTGGAGATATTCTGGAAAACAGGAACAACGGATCCGACACCTACATAAGCCGTGATGGACTCATTATTGAGGCAATCGAGTACAGCTCTGCTCGAAGTGTCGATATACTCATCCTGATTCTCTACATCAGCATTCATGATAACGATCAAGGTCTTCTCATCCATTGCCATTACGTCTGCAACTTCAGACTCGGAGTAGAAGTTCTGCAAAGCTTCCAAAGCCTCGTTTCCTTCTTCTCTGGATGTTCTTACGACCATTACAAAACGCGGAACCGTATAGTCGATCTTAAAGCTCCTTGCCTTGAGCGGGATATCGCCCGGGAGCTCGTTCTCAAGAAGAACATTCTTGGTGAACAGTTCCTTCTCGGCATCTGTTCCTCTCTCCTTGATGGCGGATTTGATCCATTCAGCCAAAAGCTCGAGATATACTCGGACCTCAGGCTCAACGCCGTCGATATATATGATGTACTTAGTCTGCTCACCTATGGCGATCTTCATATAAGTCCTGCCGGCTGTACTCGAAAAAGCATCATCGGACATGAGTACCGCTCTTACAGATGAATCGACCGTACCCTCAAGTTCAGGATCTGTAGAAGCAATGATAAGACCGTTCGTATCCATTACGCCCACGTTCTGAGATAATATCGTCTTAGCCTGGCGCATACACTTTTTGATCTCTTCCATAGGTAAACCACACTTTCCGCATTACGCATATTTTTACATATTCAATGATATATTTTTTATCAAATAAAATCAAATACGGTAGTGTTTCAGTTTGACTACAAATCAACTGTTCTCAATAATTCATTATTTCCAAATAACATCTTGGTCATTACTGAAATTCAATAAATGAGCCCTACCGACATTAATGGCTGGCAGGGCTCAAATCAACATTACTTTTTGTGCGGACTGTTTAAATACTCGGTTACTCCTTTGATCCAATCATCAGTGCTTATAGAACCAAAAGCTTTTGTCAAAACTGAATCATTAAGTTGATCGATATACTTTTTTGCCAACTCATAACTGTTTGATATCGTAATATCCACATCGACAACATTACAAAACTCTTCATAGACAGCAGGATCAGCAGAACCTACATCTGAGAATACAAATGGATTAGCATCACTTAAAAACTGACGTAAACTATCGTTGGTATTCTCATCGTAACTTGCATCAAGAACATAGAAAACAACGCAAAACAATTCAAATTTCGTCATTTATCTTCACTCCCTCTGTCATTAACTTCATCTTCATTATTATCTGTATAGAAACTAAAGATTCAAACTATTCCGATATCATTCGATTCATTCAAGAAATTAATATGTAATTATTTGATATCCATTCATATGTATGCATCAAACATAATGAGCTCTCACGTCTTGTGAGAGCTCATTTGCATCATAGTTTGATCTCATCGTATAATTGCGGATAGTCTTTCTTAAGTTCTTTATTGAATTGGATCTTTAAGATACCGATCGGTAGGAAATAGCCTACTACAACCGCTACGGCAATAAAAAGAATGACACCGCTCCATACACGACCCATATCCATAGGCTTTATCATCGGCTGAATTATGCCTGCCGCGATCATCAGAACACTTGCTATCGAGACTGTTATCACATAGATGATAAAGTTCTTTTTCTGTTTAGCCCTCATCTCATCAGCTGCCTGCCTCAGTTCTTCGTCAGATAAAGCGTGTGCCCTCATAAGTTCCCTGAATTTCTGATTCAATGTTCGAATTAACATAATATATTCCCTCTCATTTCATATACATAAAAAGGGGACCGCCGTATAGCGATCCCCCGATAATTCATTAGATTCACAAAGATCAGGAAATGATGCTCTGCTCTGTATCCTTGTCGAAGAGGTGGATACGGTTAGTATCGATAGCAAGGTCAACAACCTCACCAACTCTGGACTGGGATGTTGTAGGGTCAACTCTACATGTAAGTGGAAGTGCACCGTTAACTGTAACATAGAGATATGTCTCAGCACCGAGCATTTCTACGACGTCTACGTCAGCAGAGAAAGCTGCATCTGCGTGATCGGAAACGAATGTTGTCTCGTCTGTGATAGCCTCAGGACGTACACCGAAGATAACTTCCTGACCATCGCGCTCCATAACTTCCTCAACAGCATAACGCTC
Organism: uncultured Clostridia bacterium; assembly: GCA_947165785.1. Taxonomy (GTDB): domain Bacteria; phylum Bacillota; class Clostridia; order Saccharofermentanales; family Saccharofermentanaceae; genus Saccharofermentans. The sequence goes on from CAMVBS010000021.1 coordinate 20,627, forward strand.
AGGAAGTCTAACGGAGATGTTCTCGAATGAGATGTATACATCAGAACCCTCAACGTTAACTACAGCGTTGATGAAGTTCATAGGAGGCATACCGATAAATCCTGCAACGAATGTGTTAACCGGGTTATCGTAGAGCTCCGTTGGGGAGTCAACCTGCTGGATAAATCCATCCTTCATTACAACGATACGAGTACCCATTGTCATAGCCTCTGTCTGATCGTGTGTAACGTAGATAAATGTTGTCTTAAGTCTGTGGTGGAGCTTTGTGATCTCAACACGCATCTGTACACGGAGCTTAGCATCCAAGTTGGAGAGAGGCTCGTCCATGAGGAATACCTTAGGATCACGAACGATAGCACGGCCCAAAGCTACACGCTGTCTCTGACCACCGGAGAGAGCCTTTGGCTTTCTCTCGAGGAGATGCTCGATCTCAAGGATCTTAGCTGCTTCGTTAACACGACGGTTGATCTCGTCCTTAGGCATCTTACGGAGCTTAAGGGAGAATGCCATGTTCTCACGTACTGTCATGTGAGGATACAAAGCGTAGTTCTGGAAAACCATTGCGATATCTCTGTCCTTAGGGAGTACGTCGTTGATAAGACGATCCTCGATGTAGATCTCACCCTCAGAAATATCTTCAAGACCAGCGAGCATACGGAGTGTTGTTGACTTACCACAACCGGAAGGACCAACAAGGATAACGAATTCCTTATCTGCAATCTCAAGGTTAAAGTCAGAAACAGCTACGACGCCGCCTTCATACTTCTTGTAAACATGCTGGAAAGATAAACTTGCCATATTCGAAATACCTCCAAATCGCCGATTCGCTCGGCTTTTTACCTGTAGATACTATATCAAAGCGCCTATACACCCGCTATATGACATTATTACCAAAAAAATCACATTCATTTTGTTATGCCAAAACCGCCTTTTGGTAATTTTGCACATCACTTTTTCGGATTGTTTGTGCAACAAGTGTAAAATATCCTTTATTTCGCGCGAAATAGCTCGAAATATGGGTTTATGCACTTTCACATCCTGCCTGAATAATTGTTACTTATCCCTTATTCAGTTCAAAATATTTGGATTTTCGGAAACGAATGTGGCGAATCGTTACATGCACTGGCAGATCTCGTTTTCGAGAGGAAAACAACTTTCCTTGCGAACTAGAATACTACAAAAACACGATATAATCCGAGCCCACCCTGCAGAAAAGGATATAAAATCACAGAGGACGTATTCGATTTCCGGGCGGATAGTCAACAGTTCTATTGACTTTTGCATATTTATACATTATATTGCATAAATGTTCGCTAATTTAAGCGCGAATATATGTGAATATATGTAATCCTTTTGTTATTGTATTTAATCTAATAGGATTCTATATTATATACTGCAACAATATTTAGAAAGCGTGATTAAAATGAGTAAGATCAAAGTAAGTATCATCGGTGCAACTGGTTATGTAGGTGCAGAACTTGTAAGAGGCTTTGCGGGACACCCGGAAGTCGAGTTCAAGTACCTTACGTCGAGAAGTTTTGAAGGACAGCTCTTCTCTGACATCTATCCGGTATTCCGAGGCGTAGTTGATATTACTCTTACAAATACGGATTACGAGACAGTTGCCAAGGAGTCTGACCTTGTCGTTACGGCCCTTCCGCACGGCGTATCCTCCAAGACAGTGCCGCTCCTTCTCAAGAACGGTGCACGCGTTATCGACCACAGCGGTGATTTCCGTTATAAGGATGTTGCCACATATGAGAAGTCATATAAGCTCGAGCATCCGAACCCGGAGCTTCTCGAAGAAGCTGTTTACGGACTTCCTGAGCTTCACAGAGAAAAGCTCAAGACCGCTAAGCTCGTAGCAAACCCGGGCTGCTATCCTACATGTTCTCTCATCGCTCTTGCTCCTTTCCTTAAGGCAGGACTTATCGATACGAATTCGATCATCATCGATGCAGTCTCCGGAGTAAGCGGTGCAGGAAGAAAGGAAAGCCTCCCTTATGCATTCTGTGAGATGCAGGAGAACTTCAAGCCATATGGCGTAACAGGCCACAGACATACGACAGAGATCGAGGAGCAGGCATCCTTCCTTGCAGGAACCAAGCTTCACTTGAGCTTTACTCCTCACCTCGCACCTTTCAAGAGAGGAATGCTCAACACGATCTATGCAAGACCTTCCGAGAAGTTTACGGATGTATCCGACGAGAAGATCAACGCAATATATAAGGAATATTATAAGGATGAGTTCTTCGTAAGAGCTCTCGATATGAAAGTCCTTCCTGAGGTAAAGGCCGTCAACGGTTCCAACTTCATCGAAGTAAACGGCGTTTACGATAAGGAAACAGGACTCATCAAACTCTTCAGTGCACAGGACAACCTCGGTAAAGGTGCTGCACTTCAGGCTATCCAGGCATTCAACGTAATGTTTGGCTTTGACGAGAAAACAGGACTTACAATGGTCCGCGGAGTATAAGAAAGAAGGCGTAATCAAATGGCAGATAAAGGACAATTGCCGGAACTTGACACAAAGATGCAGAATAAAGTGGATCGCGCATCGATCCTCATCGAGGCACTCCCTTACATCCGTAAGATGAGAGGCCAGACCATCGTCATCAAGTACGGCGGAAACGCCATGGTAAACGAGGAACTTAAGCAGTCGGTAATGGATGACATCACACTTCTTAAGTACATCGGCATCAATCCTATCATCGTACACGGCGGCGGACCTGACATCACGGGAATGCTCAATAAGATGAATATCGAATCCAGATTCGTAAGCGGTCTGCGTTATACTGACGAAGAGACCATGAGAGTAGCTCAGATGGTACTTATCGGTAAGACAAATAAAGAGATCGTATCAAACCTCAACTCCAAGGGTGCAAAGGCTATCGGTATCTGCGGTATCGACGGAAATCTCATCGAAGCGGAGCGTCTTAGCGAAGACAACGCGGGAAACCCTATCGATGTAGGATATGTAGGTAAGATCACGAAGATCAACACAAAGATAATCGAGATGCTCGCCAGTGACGAGTACATCCCGGTAATAGCTCCTATCGGAGTCGGCAAGAACGGCGAGAGCTACAATATCAACGCTGATACAGTCGCATCCGAAGTGGCAGTCGCTCTCAAGGCTGAAAAGCTCATGACCCTCACCGATGTCGGCGGAGTCCTCGAAAAAGATGAGAACGGCGAAGACAAGATCATCCCCGTACTCGATGAGGAATCAATTGAAGAACTCATCCAGAAAGGCATCATCACAGGCGGCATGATCCCTAAGCTCTACGGTTGTCTCGACATTGTCCGACGAGGCGTCCGCAAGGCACACATCATAGACGGAAGGATACCTCACAGCTTACTGCTCGAGATATTCACGGCAAAGGGCATCGGAACGATGATCGTCAAAGAAAAAGGAGTCAAATATGGACATAACTAATGATTTTGAATTAACCAAGGAATTAGATCAGAAATATTGCATGCAGGTCTTCGACCTTCTTCCTGTAGCTTTTACACACGGTAAGGGCGTATATCTCTACGACCAGGAAGGCAAGAAGTACATGGACATGATCGGCGGTATCGCCGTCAACAGCCTGGGCCACGGCAACAAGGCTCTCACAAAAGCCATCAAGACACAGGCTGATAAGCTCATCCACTCCTGCAACTACTATTACAACATCAACAAATCAGAGCTCGCATATAAGCTCTGCAAGATAAGCTTCGCAGATAAGGTATTCTTCTGTAACTCCGGAGCCGAGGCTAACGAAGGAGCTATCAAGCTCGCTCGCGGGTATTTCTACCACAAGGGCATCAACCGTCATAAGATCATCACTGCAAAGATGAGCTTCCACGGAAGAACGATGGGTACCATCGCCGCAACAGGCCAAGAGAAGTTCAGCAAGCCGTTCGGACCAAACGTTCCGGGCTTCGAGTATGTTCCATATAACGACATCACTTCCCTTAAGCTCGCTGTCGACGGCAACACTGCAGCTATCATGCTCGAGCTCATCCAGGGCGAGAGCGGCGTAAGGCCTGCTGACTACGAATACGTTAAGGAAGTACGTGAGCTCTGTAACAGGCTCGGTATCCTTCTCATCATCGATGAGGTCCAGACAGGTGTCGGACGTACCGGTAAGATGTTCTGCTATGAGCATTATGACATCAAGCCTGACATCATGACTCTTGCAAAGGGTCTTGCAGGCGGTGTTCCGATCGGTGCACTCCTTGCAACGGAAGAAGTTGCTACTCACGGATTCGAGGTCGGCGATCACGGTTCCACATTCGGCGGTAACCCTCTTGCATGTGCAGCAGGTGTCGCAGTACTTAATGAGATCGGCGAGAAGGCTTTGCTCGGTAACGTTAATGCAGTTTCTGACCTTCTCTTCTCCAAGCTCAGCGACCTCAAGGCAAAGTATCCTGTCATCATCGACGTACGTGGCAAGGGACTTTTGATCGGTATCGAGTTCGCAGGTGCGGTAAGCGCTAAGGGACTTAAGGAGCAGCTCTTCTCCATGGGCTTCCTCGTAAGCTCCATCGGTGACAGCACGATCCGTATCGCTCCGCCGCTCATCATTACAGAGAAAGAAGCATCAAGCTTCATCAAGGCTTTGGAAACGATCCTCAAGGGCAAGAGGAAGAATATTTTCGGAAGGTGATAAAAATGAAACATTACATAGATTTTCACGAAGACGTAAGTTTTGACGATCTTAAGTATCTCCTCGAGATCGCAGAAGATATGAAGAAAAAGACAAAGACAGGCGTTAAGCATCATTACCTCGAGGGCAAGTCCCTTGCAATGATCTTCACGAAGTCATCCACAAGAACACGTGTTTCCTTTGAAGTCGGCATGTACCAGCTCGGCGGACAGGCTCTGTTCCTGAGCGACAATGACATCCAGATCGGAAGAGGCGAGACTATCCACGATACAGCCAAGGTCCTCTCCGGCATGGTCGACGGTATCATGATAAGGACTTTTGCTCATCAGGATATCGTAGATCTTGCAAAGTACGGTTCCATCCCTGTCATCAACGGTCTTTCCGACGATCAGCACCCTACACAGGCACTCGCTGACCTTCTCACGATCAAGGAGCACAAGGGCGGTCTTAAGGGCTTGAAGCTCGCTTATGTCGGCGACGGCAATAACGTAACAGCTTCACTCCTTCAGGCATGCGCAAAGGCAGGAATGGATATCTCCTGCGCTTCCCCTAAGGACTATACTGCAGGTCAGAAGTATGTGGATCAGGCACTCGAGGACGCAAAGGTCACAGGTTCCAAGATCCTCATGACAGAAGATCCGTTCGAAGCATGCGACGGTGCTGACGTTATCTACGCTGATACATGGACATCCATGGGTCAGGAGGAAGAGAAGGCAAAGAGAGTCGAGATCTTCAAGGATTATCAGGTCAACAGCAAGCTTATGAGCGTTGCTAACAAGGACGCCATCTTCATGCACTGCCTCCCTGCTTACAGAGGCTATGAGGTAACTGAGGAAGTCATAGACGGTCCTCAGAGCGTCGTTTTCGATGAGGCTGAGAACAGGCTGCATGCTCACAAGGCTATCCTTGTTAACTGCTTTACGAAATAATGGCATATACCTTAAGACAAGCAACACGCGAAGACGCGCCGTTACTATCTGAACTTATCAAGTCTTCGATGCTGACGTACAGTAAAGATTCGGGGATCGATCCGTCTATCCTCGACTCGATGCACGAAAGCGTCGAAGATCTTATTATCAAGCTCAAGACCCACACCTGTCTTTGCTATTTTGACGAGTACAATATGCCCGTCGGTACCATCACGCTCAAGATCAGGGATGATATCAAGAGCTTCGACTTTTCCGACAAGACCCACGAGTACCTCAAGGACAAGAACAAAGTCCTTTACATCTCCAGGTTCGCGGTCCTCGACAGCATCCGCGGCACAGGCCTCGGACTCGAGCTTCTCGAGACGGCATTCACTTTCGGAAATGACCGCGGCGCAGACGTGGCTTTGCTTCACACGGCGATCCATAACACCGTGCGCGTTGAATTCTATCAAAACAGGGGATTTACCTTGATTGACAGCGAGTCCAAAAGAGGCTACGACCGCGGGCTCTTCGCCTACGATCTTCAGGCTGTCTCACACTTGAACAGTTTATAATCCTTATCGGAAACCGTCTTATCTTCAGAGATCTTTGCAAATGCAAGGTCTCTTTTTTCTTTATCCTCGAAAACACCGAAAACGCAACTTCCCGACCCGCTCATAGCGGCAAATAATGCGCCGTTCTGTTCCAACAGTTCACGTGCTGTCCTGATATCCGGAACGAACTCCTCGGCAGGCTCCTGAAGGTCATTTACCATCAGTTCCTTATGATTTCTTATAACTTCGATCGGTGAATCGGCTGCGGCAAGTTCTGCCTTAAATCCGTCGTACAGTGATTCATCGAGAGTCGGCTTATGCTTGGAGTCAAATGAACTGAAGCACTGCGGTGTCGATACACCGTCCTTAGGCTTTATAAGGATGAGCGGAAGATCGCTTAAGCTCTCGATCGGGGTTACGACCTCACCAAAGCCCTCACAGACACAGGCGCCTCCGTAAAGGAAGAACGGTGTATCGGCTCCGGTATTGGCCGCGATCTCATTTAATTCCTCAACGGAGAACGGGTTGCCGTAGTGCTCTGCAAGGCAGAGGATAACTGCTGCCGCATCGGAACTTCCGCCGCCGATGCCTGCCTCCGAAGGGATGTTCTTCTTGATCGTTATCTTAACAAAAGGCAGCTTTCTGACCGTCCCGCGCTTTTTAAGCGCAGAGAAGAATCGGACCGCTGCCTTGTAACAAAGATTCTTATTGTTCGGGATAGGATCACAACCGATGCACTCGGCTATGATATCGTGTTCGCCCTCATCATCAACGAATACTTCCACGTCATCACATAATGTGATCTCCTGCATGAGCATATGGAGCCTGTGATAATTGCTGTTCGGCAGATTGCCGCACACACGCAGATAAAGATTGATCTTAGCTGTAGCTGAAACCTCGTAAGTATTCGCCATAAATGAATTAGCTTAAGGAATGACTCCTCAGCTTGCCGCCTCTGTCTTGTTCTCTTCCTGAAGGGCGTAGATACGCACCTTGCCGGTCAAAACATCGATATAACTGTAGGAAACAACATCATCCTTAGCTGAACCTCTTGTATATCTGACTGAGAAGACGTTCGGATAACATCCTTCAACGATTCCCTCGTAAACGATGAGCCTCTTTCTGCCACCGTTGGATGTAAGTCTGACCTTCTTGCCGATCATGCATTTGCTGAATGATTCCTTAAATTTATCTAATTCGGACTTAATGATCAAAGTCTTGTACCTCCACATCAGTAAACTGCCTAAACCTTTGTGATACCTTCACACTTCACATTCGGAACGGCCTTCCGACCGTAGACGAATTTACTCCGAAATCATAACATTTCTTTGATAAAAAGTCAATGAAAAACACAATATCTAGTGTGGTTTTTGCTCAATATGCCCAAAATATAGTGGTACACGGCTTTTTCGATATGACAAGACATTTATACGGTTTTGCCTTGAAAGAGCGCGCCTTATTATTGTAATATGGATGTTAGCTTTATTCTGACATCCGGGGAGGATTTACACATGTTGAGTGACATTGAGATAGCAAGATCCGCGAATATGCTCCCGATCGAGAAGATCGCGGAAAAGATCGGCATCGACAGAGATGAATTGGAGTTCTACGGCAAGTACAAGGCTAAGTACCCTCTCGAGTGCATCAAGAAGCACGAGGGTGACCCTGACGGAAAGCTCGTACTCGTTACGGCTATGAACCCTACCCCGGCAGGCGAGGGCAAGACAACGGTAAGTATCGGTCTTGCTCAGGCGCTCAATAAGAAGAACAAGAAAGTTATGCTCGCTCTGCGTGAGCCTTCGCTCGGACCTGTTTTCGGCGTTAAGGGCGGAGCTGCAGGCGGCGGATATTCCCAGGTAGTTCCTATGGAGGACATCAACCTCCACTTCACGGGTGACCTTCATGCGATCACATCTGCGAACAACCTTCTTTCCGCAATGCTCGACAATCACCTTTTCCAAGGTAACGAGCTCAACATCGATAAGGACAGGATCATCTGGAAGCGTTGTCTCGACATGAACGACAGAAGCCTTCGTAAGGTTACGGTCGGCGTAGGCGGCGGTCTTTGCGGAGTCGAGAGAAACGAGATCTTCTCCATCACTGCCGCATCCGAAGTCATGGCTATCCTCTGTCTCAGTAAGGACATGGAAGACCTCAAGGATCGTCTTTCCAAGATCGTTGTCGCATACAACATGGACGGCGGTATCGTAACTGCAGGCGACCTCAACGCTCAGGGCGCTATGGCTACACTTTTGAAGGATGCCATCTCCCCTAACCTCGTTCAGAGCCTCGAACACGTTCCGGCATTCGTTCACGGCGGACCGTTCGCCAACATCTCACACGGATGTAACACTGTTATAGCAACAAAAGCAGGCCTTAAGCTCTCCGATATCCTCATCACCGAAGCAGGATTCGGCGCAGACCTCGGTGCCGAGAAGTTCCTCGACATCAAGTGCCGTGCTGCAGGCATCTGGCCTGATGCAGTCGTCATCGTTGCCACATGCCGTTCTCTTAAGTACAACGCCGGAATCCCTAAGGACAAGCTCAATGAGCCTAACGTTGAAGCAGTCAAGGAAGGTTTCTCCAACCTTGCAAAGCACATCGAGAACATGACGGCATTCGGTATCCCTTGCGTCGTTGCAGGAAACAAGTTCCTCACGGATACTGACGAAGAGATCGCCATGATGAAGAAGCTCTGCGAAGAGAAGGGCGCGCTTTATGAGGCAGCCGAGATCTTTGCCAAGGGCGGCGAAGGCGGACTTGCTCTTGCAGATGCAGTTCTCAAGCAGATCGATTCCAATAAGAACAAGACACCTAAGTACACATATGAGCTCACAGACAGCGTTGAAGAGAAGATCAATAAGATCGCTAAGACGATCTACGGCGCTAAGGATGTCAACATCCTTCCTGAGGCAGCAGAGAAGATCAAGGGCTTCGTCGATGCAGGATTCGGAAACCTTCCTATCTGCGTTGCGAAGACACAGTATTCTCTCTCCGACAATGCAAAGGCACTCGGCCGTCCTGAGGACTTCACTTTGACGGTCCGCGACGTATGGCTCAGCGCAGGCGCAGGCTACCTCGTTGTCCTCACAGGTGCTATCGTTACGATGCCGGGTCTCCCGCCGCATCCTGCAGCACTTGATATCGACATCGATCCTGACGGAACTATCCACGGACTTTTCTAAGGTGTAGATGAAATATCCGAATCCGACATTTCTTAAAAAGGCTTCTAAGGTAAAGCACACGAGACGCAATCGTACGATCGTTGTCATCGTGTGCTTATGCCTTGTTACGGCCATTATCCTTTTCATCCTCAAGATGGCATCCATGCAGGATAAATATCGAAAAGATTATCCTCAGCTCGTCGGTGCGGCAACTGCAACGACAGCCGAGCCTACTCCTACTCCGACGCCTTCACCGACCCCGACTCCGACGATCCCGCCTGAACAGACGACTACGGAACTTCAGCCTTCCTTTGCAACTGAAGCAACCACCGAGGAGACAATAGGTGAAACGGAAGAGACTGAGCAGGATAACAGTGTCGAGTTCTTTGAAGAATTGGAGGAAGGCTTCCATTTCCACAATGAGCATCCGCTCCAGACAGTGTCACACGACTTAAGAGATCAGTCTCTTGATGACTTGAAGCAGGATCTCGAAGAATACATCTCCCAGTACTGCAATGATGCAAAGGTTAGCTTTTACTACATAAACCTCGGCTGTAACGAGACCATGGGTGTAAACGAACTTACCCCTATCGTTCCGGCAGGCGCATATAACATCGGATACGCGATCGATTACTATAACCTCTGTCAGTCAGGTATTGTATATCCGTACCAGGAAGTCATCTACAGCGAAGGAGCTGACGGCAACTCGAGCTATATCGCTTCCAATTATTCTTACGGCAAGCATTTCCACCTGAGAACACTGGCATATTATGCGTTTGCGTATAATGACAACGTTGCTTTAAAGATGCTCCTTAAGAGGATGGGAAACTATGACAGTATCCTCGACAGGATCGGAGAGATAAGCTGCTATGTCGATTTCTCCCAGTCGGTCCTCTACTACGACAGGAACGGCAATGCCGTTAAGGGACCGGGAAGATCTTCGTGCTACGATCTCGGAAACTACCTGGAGTATCTCTACAACGGCTACAAGAACTCTCCTGAGATCTACCAGCCGCTCCTGGATGATCTGTCGAGATCCGCCATACCGTCAGGATATACGACGGCTTTCTCAGATCCTGATGATCTCGTTATCCATATGGCCGGAAGAAATGAGGATTTTAATTCCTACACCGATATTGCCATCATCGACTCAGTCGAGCCTTTTGCTGTCAGCATAAATGTCGAGTGCGATTCATATGACAGATCGGTACAGATCACGGCTGATCTTGCAACGCTTCTTTCACGCTACATTAAGGGGCTTCACGAGTAATATTCGGGCAAGTCAAAAAACGTGTTCAACTAATCAAGAAAACTATGATATAATACCAACGATTCATCCCACCTGATCTGCAGTCGGATCGGGTCTCGTGCAATGAGATCCCGTGAACCCTGTCAGGTCCGGAAGGAAGCAGCAGTAAGCGGATCGTCTCATGTGCCGCGAGGGTGCCTGCCCGACTGTAGTTTAGGTGGGATGGATCTTTTTATTTCACGAATTTCGGGAGGAAGATCATGGAACACATCGCGTTGTACAGGCAATTCAGGCCTATGACTTTCGACGAGATCGTCGAACAGGACGGTCCCGTATCTTCCCTCAGGCAGGCAGTTAAATCAGACAGGATCGGTCACGCATATCTCTTCTCGGGACAGCGCGGAACCGGTAAGACATCTATCGCGAAGGTATTCTCGCGTGCAGTCAACTGCGAAAGCCCCGTAAACGGAAATCCGTGTAACAAATGCGCGATCTGTAAAGGGATCATCGACGGATCCCTTCTCGACGTTATCGAGATCGACGCCGCATCCAATAACAGTGTTGATAACATAAGAAGGATATGCGAAGAAGTGGTCTTCGCGCCTTCAAAGGCAAAGAGAAAAGTCTATATCATAGACGAGGTCCACATGCTCTCACAGGGTGCCTTTAATGCTCTCCTCAAGACTTTGGAGGAACCGCCGGCACACGTGCTCTTCCTTTTTGCCACAACGGAGCCGCACAGGATCCCTGCAACGATCCTGTCCAGATGCCAGAGATTCGAATTTAAAAGGATCTCCATCGAGAGCATAGTTTCAAGGCTTCGTTTTATCTGTGAGAAAGAAAAGTTCAAGGCAGATGACGATGCCCTTACGCTGATCGCGACATTGTCCGACGGCGCCATGCGTGATGCCGTCTCACTTCTCGATCAGACGGGTAACTCGAGTCCCGATAAGAGCGTCACGAGAGACGGCGTTCTCAAGATAACGGGAACTGTTGACGACAAGTTCCTCGGAAAGATGGCAGGAGCACTTTTGAAGGGTGACTTCGAGACACTCATCAATCTTTGTGAAGAACTCTCCAATTCGGGAAGGGACATCATAAGATTCTCGCTGGATCTTGCACAGTACTTCAGGGATCTCCTTGTTGTAAGGATGATGCCTGATCCGACAAGGCTCGTTAAGGTATCCACCGAGTCTCTCGCGACAATGTATGACCTTTGCAAGAATACATCGGCGGAAACGCTTGCGGCTTTCATTTCCAAATTGTCGACCATGATATCAGATCTTAAGTGGTCGCCTTCCGTAAGGACGACATTCGAGATTGCACTTATCCAGCTCTGCGGACGTAAGGTTAAGACTGACATCGTTCCGCTGGTAGTTCCTGACTATATCAAGAAGCAGCAGGAATTTGCACATAAGGAAGCTGAAAAGAAGCCTGAAGAGAAAAAAGAAGAAGATAAGAAAGAGCCTGAGACAAAGGCAGAAAAAAAGACTGAGGTTAAACCTGAAGAAACTAAGTCTGAAGAGAAAAAGGAAGAGAGCAAGCCTTTGCTCTCAACATCTTCAACGGGATCTTCGACAGCGTCCTCCCCTTCATCTCTTTTCTCATCATCTCCGATCCTCGGTTCGCTCCTGAATAAGACCGCTCCTAAGGTCGAGCTGCCGAAGAAAGAAGAAGAGAACAAATCAGACGAGAAGCCTGAGAACAAAGCTGAAGATAAAGAAGAAAAGAAAGAAGACGATAAGACCGAGTCTAAGCCTTCAGAAGATAAGGCACCGTCAGTTCAGGATATCATCCCGCCTCCGACAGATGCGGATGCCCCTCCTGCACCACAAGAACCGGAAATCCCAGCTCCAGCTCCTTCTCCTGCTCCGGTAGTCGAGAAAGAGCCTATAGATCCTGAGGATCTTCCTATGGAGAACCAGATCGATCTGTTCTCCATGCCGGCAGCTCCGGTAGAAGAGCCTAAGCCTGCTCCAACAGTGGCACCTTCACCGGCTCCGAAGAAAGAGGAAAGCAGTGATGACAGTGCTCCGCTTCTCAGTATGCTGTCGGACAGTTTCCTTGATGATCTGGGTGATGTGAGTGCACCCTCGCCCGTATCCGGACCGACCATAACGCACTATGACCAGGATGATCAGGATTACGAAGAAGAGGTCGAAGAAGAGCCTGAGGTAAGGCCTACTACGTCTCTCGTTCAGGCGCTGGAAGGTGTAGATCTTCCGGTAAAGAAGACTCCTGATAAGCCGAAGGGCGGTGCCGATCTTGATGCGATCTGGGAATCGATCTACGATCCATTCTGCGAATCGAACTACCCTTTGTATGCAACACTCAGGGATACGAGTCTTTTGCAGGAAAACGAGAAAGTGTATATCGTTTTCGATGATTCATACAATAAAGAGACACTTAAGGATTTGACAAGAGCGGATGATTATAAGAAAATCCGTGATAATATAATCAATGTTCTTCCGGGAGCCAGAAAGGTGTTCATTACGACGCCGAAGATGCTCGACAATCTCCATAAGAAAGAGGAAGAGAGCGTCATCACGGAAGAAACTCAGGTGGAGAGATCTCCCCTTGAGGATTATCTTCAAAAAGCAGAACAACTCGGAATAAACCTTCACTTCGGTGATGAATGATCTAGGAGGAATTAAAATGGCAAAAGGTTTTAGAGGAATGGGCGGAATGGGCAACATGGGTAACATCATGGCTCAGGCTCAGAAGATGCAGAAGGATATGGAAGCAGCTCAGCAGGAGATCCAGATGATGAGGATCGAAGGTTCTGCAGGCGGCGAGCTCGTAAAGATCACTTTGGGCGGAGACCACAGGATCTATGATCTTCAGATCGCTAAGGACGTTATCGATCCGGATGACGCAGAAGGTCTTGCTGATCTTATCACTGCTGCATATAACCAGGCTAACGAGAAGCTCGAAGAGGCTTCTGCTGCAAGAATGAGCCAGGCTACAGGCGGAATGAAGCTTCCGTTCTGATAATGGCAAGATATTCACCATCAGTTCAGAATCTGATATCAAAGCTCGGATCTCTTCCGGGCATTGGCGGGAAGTCCGCGCAAAGACTCGCTTTTCATATCCTTTCCATGTCGGATAAGGACGTTAAGGATCTCGCGGATTCCATAACCGAGGCACACCGTCTTACGGTGCGCTGTTCGGTGTGCCAGAATTTCACGGACAGCGATCCGTGCCCCATCTGCTCAGATCCAAAGCGCGACAGGTCCGTTGTCTGCGTGGTGGAGACTCCGAGGGACGTATCCACTTTCGAGAGGATGAGGGAATACAACGGACTTTATCATGTGCTCCACGGTGTCTACTCACCGGTATCGGGCAAATCCATGAATGACATCACTTTGAGCGAACTTATCGCGCGCCTTCAGAAGGACAGCGAGATAAAGGAAGTCATCGTTGCGACCAATCAGACTGCAGAGGGACAGGCTACGGCGCTTTACATCTCGCGCCTCATCTCCCCTTCAGGCATCAAGGTTACAAGGCTCGCTTCAGGTCTTCCGATGGGTTCGGATATCGAATACATCGATGATCTCACCCTCGCGAACGCTCTTAAAGGAAGGACACAGATCTGATGCGTTTGGACAAGTTTCTTAAGGTATCCAGGATAATAAAGAGAAGGACTGTTGCAAATGACGTCTGCTCTCTGGGCAGAGTCGAGGTCAACGGAAGACCTGCCAAGCCGTCCGTCAGACTTAAGGTCGGCGACGTGGTAACGGTAGTCTTCGGTAACGGTGACGTTAAGTTCAAAGTCCTCAAGCTCGAGGAGAGCGTACGTAAGGAAAACGCCTCCGAGATGTACGAGATCATCGAAGATAACCAGTAATATTTCAATTAGATTACAACCTCTTTAAAAGATCTTTCTTAAATTGATTTGAACTTTTGTTATGTCTATACTTTATATACAGAAGTTGGATATGGAGGCATGATAAAAAGTAAAACAGGGGCGATGTGAAAGCTATCACGGTTGTATT
>CAMVBS010000022.1 GCA_947165785.1 uncultured Clostridia bacterium
TTCGACGACCAAGGCTGGCGGTACGGCGGTCTTCACTGATTTTATAAGGTAAGGCGATACCTTATAAGACATTTTGTATATCGGAATACTGTGTGATCGATGTAAAGTAAGCCGAAAACTGATATAATCATTATGCATTAAACGAAAGGCAGGTTTTGAATTATGACAAGTTTGAAGTCTGATTGGAAAAAGACAGGTAAGGGTATAGGCGATGCCTTCAAGAGCATCGGCAATGACGATGTAGCTACAGGCGCGAGCTTTGGAAATGCATTCAAGGATCTCGGCAAGTCGATAATCAAGTCCGCCAAGGTCGGTGTGGAGAAAGCCGATGAGTGGGCGACAAGCGAAGACAAGAAAGAGGAGGAAGCTAATGCTTCCGAACAGGCTCCTGAAGAGCCGAATGCTTGATCTGAGCAAGTTAGATAAGATGCAACGGGGCGTCTCATTTATGAGGCGTCTTTTTGTTTTTTGAAGTGTCTAAAAACCGTAAGCGCGATATAATAAAAGAAAAAGCGGAGGTGATCTTATGGGTCTTAATTCTACACCGGCGGGTGAGCGCGTTCATATCGGATTTTTCGGGAGGCGCAATGCAGGTAAGTCGAGCCTCGTAAATGCTTTTACCGACCAGAGCCTGAGTATCGTCTCGGATGTTAAGGGCACGACGACAGACCCGGTCTTCAAAGCCATGGAACTCCTGCCTCTGGGTCCTGTCATGATCATCGATACTCCGGGCCTCGACGATGAGGGAGAACTCGGAAACCTGAGGATCAAGAAATGCATGGAGATCGTCCGTAAGGTCGACATCGCGATCCTCGTTATCGACTGCGGCGAGGGCCTCAGCGAGGAAGATCTCAAGATCTACACGATGCTCGAGGAGCGTAATATCCCGACCATCATCGTCATGAACAAGAGCGACAAATATCCTGACTTTAAGCAGCTTCGAAGCGACAAGATCCATGTGCCCGCAAAGAACATCCTTTACGTGAGTGCCTTAAACGGCGTCGGCATCAATGAGCTTCGAGACCGTGTGGCTGAGTGCATGCCTGAGCCTGAGAAGGAGCGTGATCTTCTTCCGGATTTCCTGAAGCCGGGCGACACGGTGATCCTCGTGATCCCTATCGACGAATCTGCGCCTAAGGGCAGGATCATCCTTCCTCAGCAGCAGGTCCTTCGTGCTCTTCTCGAAAAAGGTATCACAGCGATCAGTTGTCAGGATACGGAACTCGAGTCTGCCATCGGAAAACTTAAAAAGGCACCGGATCTCGTGATCACTGACTCACAGGTTTTCGAGAAGGTGAATGAGATATTGAAGGGCAGTATAAGGCTTACGAGCTTTTCCATACTTATGGCAAAGTACAAGGGCGATTTCGAGTGGCAGCTCAAAGGCGCTTCTGCGATCGACGGCTTAAATGACGGCGACAAGATCCTGATAGCCGAAGGATGCACGCACAAAAGACAGTGCCAGGATATCGGAACCGTAAAGATCCCGAAGTGGCTCGAGGAATATACGGGCAAGAAGTTCGACTACGAATTCTGTTCCGGCGTCGAGTTCGCGGATGAGGATGTCCTTCCTTCCTATAAGCTCGTTATCCACTGCGGCGGCTGCATGTTAAATGAGCGTGAGATGAAGTACCGTGTGGACCTTTGCAGGGAAAAGGGCGTACCCGTAACGAACTACGGAATGCTGATCGCGAAGATCAAAGGGATCCTCGATATTGTAACTTAATATTAATATCAGTAATGTTTGGCTATGTTAGTATGAAATTACTTAAACTATAGGAGGAATGAAGTATGCGTAAATATTTGGCTGAATTTATCGGTACTATGGTACTGGTTACACTGGGTTGCGGTACTGCCATGCTCGTAGGCTGCGACGCTGCTAACGGCGGCGGATACATCCTGACGGCTCTTGCTTTCGGTCTTGTTATCGTTGCCATGGCTTATTCTGTAGGTAATATCTCAGGATGTCACATCAATCCTGCAGTATCTCTCGGAGTCCTTCTCACGGGCGGTATGACTGTAAAGGATTTCTTATTCTATATCTGTGCACAGATCCTCGGAGCTATTGCAGGAAGCGGTCTTCTCGGACTGATTTTCATGCTCGGCGATGTTGAGGACAAGACAGGCGGAATGGGAACCAACGGACTTGCAGGCGTACATGATGATGCATTTGCAGGACTTCTTGTTGAGATCGTCCTCACATTTATCTTTGTATTTGCGATCCTCGGCGTAACATGCAAGAAGGCAAATCACGGTTCTTTCGGCGGACTTGTTATCGGTCTTACACTTACACTCGTACACATCTTCGGTATCGGTCTTACAGGTACATCAGTTAACCCTGCAAGAAGCATCGGACCTGCTCTCATGAACGCTTTGTTCAACAACAGCAATGATGCGATCATCAACGTATGGGTATTCATCTTAGGACCTATGCTCGGTGCAGCTCTTGCTGCTTTCATCTGGAGGCTCCTTAATAAGACTGTTCCTGCAGCTAAGAAGTAATCTTCCAAGAACAATGCATGATTACGATGCCGTCCTTCGCGGACGGCATTTTCATGCAGTTTCTCGGTATTATTGCTATAAGAAATAGGGGGAATCAGACTGTGGTCCTATGATAAAATCCTTCCAGAAACAGTTCGTGAGAGGAGAGATATATGCGTAAGATCATTTATGTCGTTCTGATCATTACGATGGTTGCCGTGATAATCGGCGGTGTGTATATCGTATTTCCTCCTCATGCGGAGTCGATAATGATCGCCGTCAGTAAGACCTGTGATCCGGAAGATAAAGACGTATACGGAGCGGTTCCCCAAAATGAATATGTATATGTCAACCGCAGGGGCGAGTACTGCTCAGTGGTCGGAAGTGATAATAAGTTTTATAAATCCAAGTTAAGGACCGTACTGCACGAGGAGAGTTTTAACAGACTCCTTGCAGGTGAAGTCTTTGATTTCCCGCTTTCTCCCGACGGAACATTTCTTAAGAGCTTTGCTGCCATGAAGGCAAGAGATCAGGTTGATGATATAAACGGAAACAGTGCACACAAAGACCTCGGTCCCATTGAGGAGATAGGCGACGGTGTAGTATGGAGCTTTAAGATCAAGAACATCAACGGGGAAGTTATTGAGATAGCAAGGTTCACAGGTGATGACTGCTGGGTCCTGGATGACGATAATGCCGTGGAGATCGTAAAGAAGTCCGTCAGGAACTGGAATCCGGACAGTGAAGATCTTGCGATGCAGAAAGCTATCTGGAACAGCCTTAAATAAAGACATCCCCTCCGTAATCATCTTGTTATCGCATATTCATTACAGATTCCCGTAAACTCAGGACATGTAGAGAAGAAATTGAATACTTCATCTCTGCTTGTTCCCTTGCTTAAAAGAGCCAGCCAGTAAGCTTTGCCTTCCGGCTCCGGGTCACGACCCATGAATGTCTTATACATCCTGTTGATGTACTCTTCGTCACTGTAGTTCGCATTCACGAATTCAGAACTATAGAAGAACTCTCTTGCCGCCTGTGTTCCCGTCCTTTCCTGATTGGTAAGTGACAGGCTCCAGTACTTAAGTCCGCCTTCTTCAGGATCACGACCGAGACACTCTGTATAAAGTCTTGTTGCAAATGCTGTTGCATTCTTGGATGCTATGGTTGCCTTGGCAGTCATTGCTCCGGATCTTACACCATAGGATGCACAGATATTGCACCACTCCGTGGAATCGATAAATCCTTCTATTACTCTTTCTCTTCCCCACTCGTCGATCTTACTGAGCCAGAAATTGAAACCCTCAGGATCATCTTTAGACTCACGGTCAAAAAATGTTTTGTACAACACATAAAGAAACTCCTGGTCGCTTAATCCTCTGTCATTGAACTCTTTACTAAGTAAGAACTCATTTGCACATTGTGCACCGTTAAGATCTCCGTTACCAACATGCTCACACCAGAATGCTTTTCCTTCAGGCTCTGACTGTCGGTTAAGGGCTACTACATACAAACGCTCAACGAAATCATCAAATTTCAATCCGTAAGAAGGAACAGCTGTCGTCGGAGATGTAGTTGGAGTACTGACATCTGTATTGTTTCCTTGTGTATTTGATGATGCCTCCATCTCTTTTGACGCTATAAGGATTCCTCCGGAATTAAGTTGAGTAAAACACACATCTCCTAAATAACTATCTTCACGGCTCTGACTGAAATTGATTTGAACAGAATATCCTTTCACTTGCTTGGGAAGTTCAACCTTGTAAAAATCACCCGGTTTCACATCAGCCGGAAGTGTAAATTTCATTGTGAAAAATTCATCGCCTACGATTTCAATTAAATTTTCATCGCCAATATAACTTATTATATCTACTACCCTGTATGTAGAATAATCGTCTGAAAACCATCCGCAAGTTACTGCTTGAACATTTTGAATACCTTCCCCAGGCTCTGAAAAATCTCCTTTATATGGATCAGAAGGGTAGAATTCTAAACGTGAATCCTTTGTCACATAGACACTCATCGTATCAAAAGGCTCGCAGTTTTCGATATATGCCGACAAAGTAACTTGCCTGTCATCACCAATATCTTCTATATAGATCTTCTTTGTCTCAACAGTCAGGTGGATATCTGTTGGAAGTTCTGCTTTTTTGACGCAAAAAGTGTAAGCGATATCTTGATCGTCATCTACTCCACTGTATCCGGGTATAAACCAATATATCTCACCACCGGTAAGATTGACTCGCGCATAATAGTTTGCGCCCCAACCTTCTTTGAATTTCTCGACATTTACTTCTTTATAGTTTGAATCCAAAACTTCATTCAGACATGGCTGTCCTGATCCGGTCACATCCTTAAAACTTATGTAGTAAGTACCCGATTCATCAGGACAAAACCTCAAGCCTCTTCCCTTATCGATCTGTTTTTTTGTAATCGGAACCTTGCCACCTTTTCCATCCAGACTTTCATCTGCAGATACTTTTGTTCCCGTTACAGACAGCATAGTAAATGCCGTGATCATAACAAGGACCCATGCAACAATCTTTTTTAACATAAAAAAATCACCCCAATATCCAATGAGCTGACTTCTAATAAATTATCAGAGAAAACAAACCTAGTGAAAATTTATATATCCATCATATCTCATCCCTTATTTGAGAAGATAATAGCAGATAAAAAACATCAAAGTCAACTAATCTAGGTGACAGTTTCATCACATAAAACAAGGGGTTGTCTCAAAAGTAAATTGAGACATCCCCTTTTAATTCTCAACTGTTAAATCCTCAGCCCTGTATTCTCGGGAGAGTAGATCCGCCGTATGGCATCGCGAGGACCTTGGCGTCTTTTCCCATGATGTCGAGTGCGGCCTTAAGTGCTTCGTCGATGGATGAATAAGGCTCGAGGAATACGCTCTTTACAAAGTCTGGCTCGAGACCGGATACGAGGAAGATACGTGCCTTCTCGAGTACCATTGCGATGGCAGCTGCCTTGTGTCCGCCGAGGATGAAATCCTTCTTGATGTGAGGGATCATATCGCTTGCCTTCTCATGACCTGTCATCCAGTCTTCGAAGTGCTTCTCACCGAGACCTTCAGAACACTCTGCGACCCAGATGATGATACCGCCGTCCTTGATCGCGTGCTTGGCATTGTCGAGGGCTTTCTGTGCCTGATACATGTTGATGTCCTTAGGGAAACCGCCTGCGCTGACGAGTACGATATCTGCCTTCTCCTTAAGAGGGATCGCGTAGAAAGAATCGAGGAACTTGCAGCCTTCGCGGTGTGCCTTAACGGAGTCTCCGCTGAAACACTTGATGATCTCTTTCTTCTCATTGAGGACTACGTTAACGATGAAGTCGATGCCGAGGATCTTACCTGATTCCTCGATATCCTCACGTACAGGATTTCCTTCGAGACGGCCTGCACAAGCCTCCGGTCTTACCATTGCGCTGTGGTTGTTCTGGATGGCGTCACGAGTCGATACGCCCGGCATGATGGCCTTGGCACCGCCGGAGTATCCTGCAAAGTAGTGATACTCGATATTACCCATGCAGATCTTAAAGTCAGCCTCTGCAACAGGTGTGAAGATATCTACCGGAGTGCCGTGGGATGTCGTTCCCAGGTGCTTAACGTTATTTACGTCGGAGTCGACACACTTAACGGATTCGAAGACCTTGTCGCCGACCATGTGGCGCATGCGTTCTTCAGTATGGCCGCCGTGGCTTCCGAGTGCGAAGACAACAGTTACGTCCTCGTCCTTGACGCCAGCTTCGTGAAGCTCGTCGAGAACATGAGGGATGACCTTGTAACTCGGCATAGGTCTTGTGATGTCGGATGTAATGATGGCGATCTTCTGGCCGGGCTTGACCATATCCTTAAGACGCGGTGTTCCGATAGGTGCCTTAAGTGATCTTACGACTTCCTCTTCTCCGACCAGGTCGAGTTCAACGTGGTTCGGGACCAAAGTGTCCATGTAATTCTCGTCAGGGATATTAACCGTGATCTTTTCCTTAGCGTAGCCAAAAGTAACGTCCATATAGGGCCTCCGTGATGCTATAATCTTAACGGCTTAGATTATAGCACGTCTTTCTCGAAAAGGAGTTCTACAATATGCACAGAATAATACTCGCGAGCGCATCACCAAGAAGGAAGGAGATCCTCGGAAACATCGTCGAAGATTTCGAGATCAAAGTCTCCGAAGTTGATGAGAGGGCTATCGAAGAGCAGGTACTCAAGACCACTGATGATATGGTGGAAGCCGGAAGGCTCATGACAGTGCTTCTCGGTAAAGCCAAGGCGAATGCCATTTTCGAGGAGGAAGATGATAAGGATGTGACCGTGATCGGTGCGGATACGTGTGTAGTGACGCGTGATGAAATCTTAGGTAAGCCGAAGGACCGCGAGGATGCAAGGCGCATGCTTCGAAAACTTGCGGGACAGAAGCATTATGTGATCACGGGAGTCGCGCTCATAAGCAAGGATAAGGTCAGGACCTTCTATGAGGAGACCGAAGTCGAGTTCGCGGATGCTGACGATTTTGCCGAAGACGCGATCGAGAGATACATAGCTTCAGACGAACCGTATGACAAGGCAGGCGCCTATGCGATACAGGGCAGGGGCGGCGTACTGGTCAAGCGTATCAACGGGGATTTCTATAATGTTATGGGGCTTCCGTTGTCCAGACTTGCGAAGGAACTTTGGACTTTTTGATGATCGAAGGAAGGTCCTCCGACTTAACCGGTCTGCTTAGGAAAGCGCCCTGGTAGAAGTCGCATCCGTAATCACGGAGCGCATTGAATATACCGTCGGAACCGACGCCCGTTGCACATACGAAGATATCGATCTCGTGCATGAGCTCGATTATCGATGCGGTGAGAACCGACAGATAGACATCATCGGATCCCAGATTACGCGTGAAATAACTGTCGAGCTTGATGCCCTTTATAGGCAGGAGCGGGATATTATTAAGTGACGAATATCCGCGTCCGAAGTTGTCGAGCGTCATGGAAACACCCAGTGAAGCGATATAGTTGATGGCAGGTCTTACCGCATCGAAGGATGATGTAAGGCACTCCTCAGGGATATCGATGATGATGTTCTCCGGATTGAGCTTATATTTGGAGATGAGATCTGCAAGCGTTCCCGGTGTATCACCGTACTTAAGCTCGGTAGATGACAGGTTCATGGTCATCTTGAGAGTAGGATCGATCTCATTTATCTTAGCGAGAGTCTCTGCAGCACAGCGAAGGCTTAAGTTACCCAGATCATAGATCGTACCGGTCTTCTCTGCTACCTGCAGGAAGTCGAGGGCATCGCAGACACCGAGTTCTTCGTTCTCCCAGCGCAGGAATGCTTCAAAGCCGCTTAACTGTCCTTCGATATTGTACTGCGGCTGATATACCACATAAACTTCGTTATTCCTGATGGCTGAAGGGAGGAAGATCTCCATCTTCGTAGCCGTGTCATGGTCGAGACTGCTGGTCCTGGAGATGAATTCAGGATCCTTGAGCTCGCCGTAGAGCGTTACCGTATTCTTGTCAGGATCACCGCTTCTCGCGCCGATGAGCATGGCGTGCTCAGCACAGCTTAAAAGTTCACCCGAATATCTGGCGTCCGTAGGGAAGACGGAGCAGCCTGCACAGACCTTGATAGGGATCTTTATTCCCTTAGCGGCAAAACTCATGGTGACTGTATTGATAAGCGACTCGGCGTAGCTCATGAGAGCATCGCGGGACATGTCGCGCTTGGCTGCAAGGATGAACTCACCTGTGGTAACACGGCCGAGAAGGTCGTGCGGATGAGCTTCTTCACGAAGCCTGTGTGCGAGATGCTGTATGAAAAGATCAGTCGGATGATGTCCGAGATGATAGAGGATATCAGTGTAGTTCCAGATCTTAAGATAGATGACCGTGACAGTCTCGTCAAAGGAACCGCTGATACCGCCGCCCGACTGCATAAGGCTTATCTTGTCGTCGATCCAGCCTTCTACCTCTTCGAGGAGCTTGAACCTGTTAGGAAGCGTGGTAAGCGGATCGATCGTTCCCATTGCCTTACGGTCAGGTTTGATGATCGTTCTGTCTACCTCAGTCTTCTGTGGCTGAGGAGCTTCCTCTTCCTTGGTGAAGAGCTGGGTACGTGCCTGGTTATAAAGTTTCTTCACGCGGAACATCCTGGAATAGACGGTTCCCATGAAGATAAGAAGCGTAATGTTGATGAGGATGGCTGCGACTGCAAAGGCGATGACACCGATCCTGGTAGTTCCGCCTGTCCTTATATAGTCATAACTGAAGATGATTATCTGGATCGCACTAAGTCCCACGGCAACACCGAAGCCGAGCCTTCCGAAGAGCATGTTGACGATGATGCAGCCCAGAAGCTGGACTACCGCAAGTCCGAGAGTGATATACGGATTGGAAGAGATGAGCTGTACGTAATCGATAGCACAGAATATGACCGCGAAGCTCACGAGAGAGCAGAATATCACGCGGATATCATCGGTAAATTCATTGCCTTCTTTTAATCCCATAAAGACTCCTTTTCAACATACTCTACACTATATATTATCGTGACCAGATTTGTATAAACTGGTTACGGACGTTAAACGATCTGTTAACAAACCGCCGTTTTCCAGTCCTTTATGGCATAATCTGCCACATTTGAGGCTCTCTCGAAGTCATTTGCGCTTAATTCGTCGAAAACGATCACGGTGTCAAAACCGCCCTTGGCTGCGCCTTCGATCGCGATAAAGACATCTTCGAATACCAGGCATTCCGAAGCCTTGAGCCCCAGCTTGTCAGCCGCCGTCAGGAAGATATGCGGGTCATTCTTGTTCGCGTTATCCCCGATATCCTCAAGCGTCGTTATATCCTCGAAAAAACCATACACACCGTTATTGGTGAGACACTCGACTGCATTCATCCTCGCAAGTGCCGTCGCACACGTGATCTTGATCCCGCGTGCCTTAGCGTCTTCGAGAAACTCGCGGACTCCATCCTTGAGCCTTATATTGTGCCTGTATTCCTCGTCCACGGTCTCCTGCCATTCGGCGATGACCTTTTCAGGGGTCTCCTTAAGACCGAATCTCTCGATGGTATATTCCGCGGATCTTTGCATCGAACTGCTCTTAACGGTGTCCGTATACTCATCGTCGACTTCAAAGCCGCGCTTATTGAGGAACATCTCATCGACCTTGTTCCATACTTTCATCGAATCGAGTATGGTCCCGTCAAGGTCGAGGATGACAGCCTTATATCCGTTCAGGTTCTCCAACGCGAAAGCCTGCATCAGATCACTCCAGGAAATCGAGCTTTTTGGCGATGCGCTCTACGACAGGACCCTTACGCTCTGCGAAGAGCACCTTGTTCTCATCGATCAGGTTATTACCCTCGCTGTCGATCGAGACGATGAGCGGACCGAACTTCTCGGCTTCGAGGATCCATGCTGCCTCAGGCATTCCGAGGTCGAGCCACTCTACGCCGCTTACCTTGGTAACTTCCTCAGCCGCGATGACTGCGCATCCGCCCGGGAAGATAGTATGTACCGCAACATTATCGATGCAGCCCTGAGTTGTCTTAGGTCCCATTCCGCCTTTTCCGATGATGATCTTGCAACCCGTTTTCGCGAGGAATTCAGCCTGAGCGCTTTCCATACGCATTGATGTCGTAGGACCTACGGAGACGACCTTGTATGAGCCGTCGTCGTTCTGCTTCATGATAGGACCTGCGTGAAAGATAGCCTTGCCCTTGATGTCGACAGGAAACTTCTTGCCCTGCTTGACCACGCGGTGATGAACGTCGTCTCTTCCGGTAACGATGGTACCCGTAATGAAGATGACATCGCCGACCTTGAGCTTTTTGATATCCTCGTCGGATACCGGCATCGTAAGTTCATATGTACTCATAACGTTACTCCTTTGTGTGTGAAGAATTCGTAGGACAGATCGCTGCCGATCCTGATGCCGGCCCTTCTGTGTGCCCAGCATGCCGTATTCATTCCTACTGCGATCGTTGCAGGGTGACGTGCAGCCTGCTCGATGTTGACGCCCATGACGGAGAGCTTGCCCCTAAGTCCGCCAGGTCCGAGGCCGATCTCGTTAAGACCTTTCTCGATCTCTTCTTCCATCATTGCTGCTCTCGGATTCGGGTTATGAGATCCGACAGGGCGCAGGAGTGCCTTCTTGGAAAGCTTAGCCGCAACCTCTGCGGAGCCTGCGATACCGATACCTACAAGGCACGGAGGGCAGGCATTTACGCCGTATGTGGTCATCTGGTCGAAGACTGCCTTTACTACGCCCTCGTAACCCTCGAGAGGCATGAGGACCTTTGCAAATCCCGGAAGGCTGCATCCGCCGCCTGCCATGTAAAGGTATACTTCGATATCGTCTCTGCCCGGTACGAGGTCCCAGTCGATCCACGGGATCCTGTAACCGGTGTTATTTCCTGTATTCTTCTCATCGAAAACTTCGACTGCGTTGTGCCTCAAAGGGGCTTCCTTCGTTGCCTTCAGGACTGCATCCTTAAGGATATCCGCGAGTTCGTCCATGTAAGGGAACTTTGTTCCTACCTTAACGAAGAACTGAATGACGCCCGTATCCTGGCATGACGGCCTTTTAAGCTCATCAGCGAGCTTAAGGTTCTCAAACATTGCGTCGTAGATAGTTGCCGCAAATCCTTCATTTTCAACTTCCTTCATCTGCTTGAGCCTTGCAACTACATCGTCAGGAAGATGTGAGCTCGCATGACAGATGAACGAGGACAGAAGTCCCGTGAGTTCTTCTCTTTTATCCATAGACAGTTCTCCTTAATAATATAAACAAACAAAGGCATTATACTATGACTTGCTCTTTTTGTGTTGACTATTTCATTAGAATTGTGCATATTGTCTGTAATCGAAAAAAAGGAGCGTTATCGATGGGCATCAAAAAGATCGTTGTCGACAAGACACGAAGGAACTTCATCAAGCTGTGCAACGAAGCCGATATCCCGCGCATGGCCAAGGAAGTCTATCCTTCAGATGTCCGCACGGTAAAGGATCTTTCATACATCGATGACGGCAAGGTCGAGCATAAGTTCGACATCTATTTCCCTGATGGCGTGAGCTTCGAGAACATGTCCCGTAAGGTCCTTGTCCTCGATATTCACGGCGGCGGATTCGTCTATGGTCTTAAAGAGATCAACATGAACTTCAACATGCATGTCGCACGCCGCACGGGGCTTCCTGTTGCTTCGATAAATTACACGCTTGTACCTGACGGCAGCATCGTCCGCATAGTCGATGAGATAATCCGTGCCATTGACCATCTCAAGGAGACATACGGCATCGAGGATTTCTACATCATGGGCGATTCGGCAGGCGGATTTCTCGCCTACACGACTTGGGCGGTCCTTACCGACAAAGACGTAAGGCACGACTATCAGTGCTTTACCGATCCCAAGGTCAATGTCCTGGGCATCGTTATGATAAGCCCCGCGACGACCGACAGCCAGAAGTACATGTCTTCGCTCGAGGCCGCATATTTCCCGGATGATCCGCATAATGCCATCCCGTCCTATGCAGGCAACCTCGTTCTGTTGACCGACAGATGCAAGTTCGCTCCGCCTTCGATCGTTCTTATCACGAGTGACAAGGACTCGATGCACGACGAGACGAACTATTTCCATAAAGAACTCAAGGCAAGGGATCTGAGCGTCAAACTGTTCGACGGCGTGACCGCCCCTGACGGCAATCCTTTGTACCACGTATTTCCCGTGGGTCACCCCGAGTGGCCCGAGAGCGATGAGCCTTTGCGCCTTATCGCGGAGCTCGTGGTATAATCCTATGAGTGCTTGATTTAAGGAGTGACTATCTTGAAGATCGCTTTTGATGCAGTTCCGCTCGTCGGAAGAAATATGTCCGGTATCGGTTGGTGTGAAGCAGGGCAGACAACGGCCCTTGTCTCTTTGCATCCCGAGAATGACTATACATACAATTATTTCGCCGGAAAGACAGCCGCCGAGAAAGCCGAGAGGATCAAGCCTTTTGCAGGCGACAAGATCAAGGTCCGCGCGAGCGCATTTCCGGGGATGGTCTACAGGGCACTTACCAACTTCGTACCTTTGTCGTACTCCATGTTTTTCGGAAAGGATCATGACATTACGCATTTTTTCAACTACATAGTTCCGCCATTTGTACGCGGCAAGAAGGTAGTTACGGTCTACGACATGGTCTACAAGGCTTTTCCGGAGACAATGCGCACCAGAACGAAGTTCATGCTCAACATGGGCCTTAAGCGTTCCATGAAAAGAGCCGATCTCATAATCACGATCTCCGAATTTTCCAAATCCGAGATCCTCAAATATTTCCCTGAGCACGAAGCCAAGATAAGAGTCATCCCTTGCGGCGTCGACCTTAACGAGTTCAAGCCTTGTGAAGACAAAGAGCTCATCAGCTCCGTTGCAAAAAAATACAAGATAGAAGGTGACTACTTCCTTTACCTTGGAACATTGGAGCCGCGTAAGAATCTGACAAATCTCATCCTGGGCTACGAGAAGTTCCTCAAGTCCTGCTCCGGCAATGCTCCGAAGCTCGTTCTCGCAGGCGGCAGAGGCTGGCTCTTTGACAGCATTTTCGCTCTCGTGAAGGAACATGATCTCGAGTCCGATGTTATCTTTACCGAATATATCGACTCAGCCGACCGCACTCCTTTGATGTGCGGCGCTCTCGCGTTCACTTTCCCGTCGATCTACGAGGGCTTTGGAATGCCGCCTCTCGAAGCAATGGCCTGCGGAGTGCCGGTCCTTACTTCCAACGCCGCATCCCTGCCTGAAGTTACGGGTGACAGCGCAGTCGTAGTCGCACCTGATTCCATTGACGATATCGCATCCGGTCTTTCCCGTCTGAACAGCGACCCCGAGCTTCGCGCCAGATTGAGCCGCGAAGGACTCGAGCGTGCAAGAACGTTCACCTGGGAGAATTCCGCGAAGCTCCTATATAAGGCTTACGAGGAACTTGTATGAAGATCCTTGAAGTAAATAAGCTCTACTATCCGCATATAGGCGGCATCGAAAGCCTTGTAAAGCAATATTCAGAGGGTCTTTCCGCCATACCTTCAAACGACGTGCGCGTCCTTGTCTGCCGTGACGGCAAAGGCAAGGGAAGTATCGAAAACGTGGGAGGCGTGGAAGTTACCCGTGCCAACAGCATGGGCACCTATTTTTCCTGCCCGCTGTCCTTTGACTTCATCCGCAAGTTCAAACGTATGGCGGCAGAATCCGACGTTGTCGAGATCCACACGCCGTTTCCTCTCGGAGACGCTGCTTTACTGTTGTCGGGTTACAAGGGAAAAGTCGTTGTCGCATGGCACAGCGACGTTGTCAAACAGAAAAAGCTCATGTTCTTCTATAAGCCGTTCATGAACCACCTTCTAAAGCGTGCCGACAGGATAATCGTCGCCACCGAAGGTCACATCAACGGCTCATCATATCTGCCGCCTTACCGCAGCAAGTGCGTTGTGATCCCTTACGGACTCGACATCTCCGAATACGATAACGCACCGCGCACATCAGTGCTGAAGGCCAATGATCCGTCCGCCGTCAAGGTATTCTTCTCCGGCCGTCTCGTCTACTACAAGGGAGTTGATGTTCTCCTTAAGGCCTTCAAGGAAGTCAAAGGCGCGGAGCTCTTCATCTCAGGTGCCGGCACGATGGAAGCCGAACTTAAGCAATACGTTTCCGACAATTCCATGTCGTCACGTGTTCATTTCCTCGGTTTTCTTTCCAACGAAGACCTGAAGTCTGCATTCTCCGAATGCGACATCTTCGTCCTTCCGTCTGTTCAGAAAAGCGAAGCCTTCGGCATCGTCCAGCTTGAAGCAATGGTCTACGGCAAACCTGTCATCAACACTTCTCTTCCGTCAGGTGCACCGTTTGTAAGCCTTGATAAAGTAACGGGCCTTACGGTCCCGCCGTCCGATATCTTCGCTCTGTGCAACGCCATCCAGCAGCTCGTCGATTCTCCCGAGCTTCGTGCAACCTACGGTGCTGCCGCACGTGAGCGTGTCCTTAACGACTTCAATGAGAAAGACGTTATCGTCAAGCTCGATTCATTACTTAAGAGCCTGATATGAGCTTAAGATCCTCCCGGGATGCCGATCTCTTGAAACAGTGATAAAAAAGCGCCGACCCCGAAGGATCGACGCCTAAGTTTTTATCCTCTCAGTGCTGCGCTGAAGATTATCAGCCACATAACCATTCCGATCCATGAGAGTATCATGGCGCAGAGCGTCGATGAGCTGACATTGCGATTGCATTTTGAAGCCCTTTGTCTGTCGATATACGCCAGGACAAGAGCCGGGATCGGAACCATGAATGTACATGCCATGATCAAGGAAACCTTGCTGAGAACCGTATTCTGAGCCGGAAGCTTTCCGTTTACCAGAGGTTCGAATTGCTCGCTGACTTTAGGCTGATCGATCTCAAAGTGAATATCAATGTCGCGCATTCCGTCAAACCAGACGGCGATCTTGACGACCTCGTCATTGTCAGGAACAAAGATCACTTTTGATCTTCTGAAGTTACCGGAAGATACCGTAACATTATGCGGACCCGGGACGAGCTTAAGGCTCCTGGACTCACCGGGACGTGTGCAGAATTCGATACCTGCGTCCTTGACTTCGATCTTGAAGTAACTTACCGTTCCTGCGGGATAGGAGACGAGGACGTTGTAGTCCTTGAACACTGATGTGTCTTTCTCTTCGTATCCGCAATATTCGCAGACCTTCATCTTTCCTTTGTAGATCAGATTTGCACCGCAACATGGGCATCTCATAGTTATTCACCTGTCCTTTCAAACAAGTCAAAGTCTATCAGACATCTTCCCTAAATAAATATGACATGGTTTGCAAATATATACTTATATTTGCAGTTCCGCCTGCAAAATCTCTCCCTTGCCCTCTCGAAAAAGTTGCGTCGCGCACCCGAACGGTTATAATCAAGTAGATAAACTTTGGAAGGTCAGTAAGATGTTTGAGATAATTTTGGCATTGATGCCTTTTGCGATGGGAATATTACAGGATTGGGCCGGCGGAGTAATCTCCCTGATCCTTTTGATCATGATTATCATCAAGGCGGCAAAGTCCGACGACTTCAGGTTTCCGATGGACATGCTGTTCGCAGCTGCCTGCCTTATACCGCTTAGCTTTGCAGTTAGCCCTCTCTGGGCAGTGGACAAGGGCGTTACGGTCCTTGGCTTTACCAAGTACCTGCCGCTTCCTTTGACGATCGTCCTCCTTCGCCAATACAAAAAGCCGTTGGATCTTTTAAGATACATCCCGTGGAGCGGCGCGGTAATGACGGTGCTTTCACTTATATTCGGCCTTGTCTTCAAGACACCGTTCATGGTCGACGGCCGTCTTTCAGGCTTCTTCGGAAACCCGGGAGCTTTTGCTCTGCTCCTTTTGGTCGGCATCTGCTACATCCTCTTTAAGGACAGCATCACTAAGCTCGACTACTGCCTCGGCGCAGTACTTGTCGCAGGTGTTATCTTAAGCCGCAGCTATGTTTCACTTGCGCTTCTCCTTGTGATCGCGATCGTACATATCGTCCTTTCCAAAAAGAAGGTCCTCGGTGCAGTGATCGCCGCTTTGTCCGCAGGTTCTGCCGTTGCTTTCATCGTGGTATTCGGCGTCCCGCAGGTATCGGAGAGACTTCTTTATGTGAAGGATGCATTTTTCCAGATCATCAAACATCCTCTCGGTCTCGGCTACCTGGGTTTTTATTATTCGCAGCCGATGTTCCAGACGGGGGATTACTCGACAACTGTTGTTTACAACGATCTTTTCCAGATCCTCATCGATATCGGATGGATCCCGACATTGATCCTGGGAATCGCTGCCATCCGTAATTTCATCAAGATCGATCGCAGATACAAGATCATTTCCGCGGTTATGTTTGCGCACCTCCTGTTCGAGGCAGATATGCAGTTCGTGGTACTCGCGGTCATCTTCTTTGCGATCCTCATCGATTATGAAGCTGATCCTGAGATCCTTAAGAAGAAGGTATCACCGATAGCCGTATTTACCGTTGCGACACTGCTCGGTATCTACTTTGCGATCCCGTCATTCCTGTCATTCATGGGAAAGGACGCTCTTGCAGTTAAGGTCTATCCTTGCTACACGAAATCTCAGATCGTTCTCCTGTCGGAGGCCGAGAGCGTTGAGGCTGTTGATGAGTATGCGGACAAGGTATTGGAGTACAATGACAGCGTGTCCATTGCTTATTCCGCAAAGGCAAGATCTGCTTTCTCACGTGCCGAAGTAAAGGACATGATCAAGTTTAAGACTGCGGCGATCGAGCGCAATAAGTATTCCATAGTCGAATATACTGACTACATCGATATGCTCGTTTATTATGCGAACCTTTATATCGAGGCCGAAGATTATGACAGTGCCCAGTTCTGCACGGATAAGCTAAAGGAAGTAAGCGGCATGATCGACAAGGTCAATAAGGAGACATCGTCGCTTTCTGACACGGAGGACCTGGTGCTTCCTGAGGAGTATTCGAAGATCGTAGCATCTGTGTGATGTTTTCGAGGATAAAAAGAAGCCGCCCTGCGGTATGTGGTACAGGACGGCCTTTATCAGGGGTTGTATATTGAAGAAGGTTAAGCTGCGTTTACGGAACCGATGAAGATCGGAAGGCCCGTTGATGTGTCGACGATCGCATAAGCGAACGGACGGTCGCAGAAGACCTGGTGGGATTCGGTGATCTCGCAAGCACCTTCGGTAGCAACGATGATCGCTGTTGCGGCTTCAGCCTGAGTACCTTTCTCATCTACTTTGATGTGTGTCTTCTGCTTTGCTTTGGCGATCTTGATAAGATCAGGTGCCTCGAGCATGCGTGTAAATTCGGTGCTGCCTTCAAAGGCAATGTTTATTCCCATGGAACTGAATGCGTCGATGAGAGAAGTGGAGTATTCGGATTCGAACTTCGGCATCTTCGTATCGACATCAGTGTAGGAACGGCTGTTCCAAAGTTCCATATATTCCTCGGCCGTAAGATCTGCGAGGAACTCGTTGCCGTTCATTTCCGTATCGTCAGGGAGCATCGCCATGAAAGCGAACTTTCCGCCCTCATATTCCTTGACAAAACCTGTAGCACCGGCGCCCTCGATATAGATGTCTTCAGTGCTGATGAGCATCGGGACATCGGAAGTGTTGCCGTTAATGTCAGTGAAGGTCTGGTCAGATACGTTCTCATAAGCGACATCCCAGCTGCCGTCGAAAGCGATGGCGTTGACAAGTACGCCAACTCCCTGATCCAGATCGGAAAGGTCGCCCGGAGCGATCAGATCGTTGATCTTTCCGTGGGTGTGATCGCTTACCCAATCATTTACGGTCTGCTCGCCCTCGGTATCGAACTTGATCGAGCCGATGTCGGCGTTGTAATCATTGGTGAGAACGTCGATATAATCAGGAAGGAACCTGTTCTCGGTGTAATCCTCGCACATCCAGAAGGAATTCGCGATCTGAAGTTCGTCTTCCTCGAGGTAAGAGGAATAGAGCTTCGAGAACTCGAGGAATTCTTCATCGGTGGAACCGTTCAGGAGGGCGTTGATGATCTCCTGATTTGTCTGACCCTCGGTTGCCTGCTCGACCATGGACATTGCCAGAAATGCTGATGCAGGTGAGATCATTATATTGTCGTCACCGCCGTTTGCCGCACAGTAGGATGTGAGCTGAGCCGCGAAATCATAATAACCTGAAGGAATATCCGTTTCCGACATCTTTATGCCGTTCGTTGTCCTTTGCTGAGGATCGGAAGGCCTGTCCGGAATGTCAGGATCTGAAGGTTCTGACGGATCGTCCTGTTTGGTCTCTGCTGCTGTAGTAGCGGATGTTCTTACATCTGTCGTCGTTGTGTTTTTGTCCTTACAGCCTGTTGCCATTGACATAACAACCAATGCAGCAAGGATGCTTGCCGTGATCTTTTTCATATTAAGTTATCTCCTTATTCCAATACCCTGTCGGGTTCCATGTCTATAGGACGAAACTGATCGCCGTCCCGTTGCATCTTTTTATCTCTCGAAAGAACTCCAGCCGTTGGCCTCGAGATCGTTAAACGGTATATCTCCCAGATACGGGCAGACTGTGATAAAGCCATCCGGTTCGTCGCTGCCTTTATCATTCGGATCCGAGGAGTTAATGTCTTCTGACGTAATAAAACTGACATGCACATGATTCTCCATCAATCCGTTATATATCAGCTGATAACCTGATGCGTCGACATTAATGACCTGAACGAGGAACGGACATTCCTTCAGATACGGCTGGTCAAGATCTTCAATGTCTTTTGTATCCAGACCCCAGTACTCATATGCTTCCACGAGTTGATCGTAATCGTCCATGAGATAGCAGATGTCCTCAGCTTCAGGCAGATACCCGCATCTGTAACTGATGACAGGCAGCTCATCCGTATATATCCCGCAGATATTACCCTCACATGTCGTAGTGTGAGCTTCAACATCGTTCCATAACTTTTCGAAATCGTCCGCGTTATCATCATCAAGTCTGATCTCCCAGTCACCCAGGGACAGCAGCAAGTTCTTTTCGGAGATGTTGCCTAGATAGACAGCAGACTGCCCCATATCACAGGCGACACTTTTCTCGATCCTCTCGGCTTCCGGGTCGATCTTAGCTGCCGTTTCATAAAGCTTTTCCAGATATTTTGTATCGATCTTGTAGCAGGGTGTCGTGTATTCGAGAAGGTAATCAAGCTTATCCTCCCGTGAAGAAGTACCGGGAAGAAGAGTAAGGTAGTTTGAATACATGTAGACGTCGCCGTTTCCCATGATGAAGGAAGTGCTGTCGTAGTATCCCCATGCGTAATTGCTTCTGTTGACGGTGAATGCTACTTCATCATCTTTGACTTTTCTGTCATCGATCGGTTCAATGATATCCTTACCCTGTGATCGGACTTTATTCTTCTTCGTTTCTTTCTTGGAACATCCGCTGATACCGGAAAGCAAGAATGCGGCAGCAAGAACTGTCGCGAGCAGCCTTATCTTCATAATATGTTTCTCCTTTATTCCATTACCTTTATGGGTCCCTATGTTTTATGGACGATGTGAAAGGCGTCAGTGTTGCATGTTTTCGAGAAAAAGAATTAGGGGGCATTAAATTCCATTTGCAAACGAAATAGATTGTAGACATCGCGGGGGATTTATTATATTTTCAAAGTGGCTGAGGCCAAATGGAAAATTTAAGAAGAAAGAGGGGATGATAATGGCAGACAAGAACATTAAGATAATGCGTCCCGGCAACGAAGAACCGGTTGTCGAGACACCGGTCTCCACAATGGAACCGTACCACTACAGCTGGGAGAACAGCGAGCCGAAGAAACCGGCAAGTTCAAGTGCAAGGAGCTCGCTGGGATTCGGAGTCGCATCGATGGCTTTCTCGGGTATCCTGGGTATCATATTCGCTTTCGTAAGTTTTGCGAAGGCAGGTAAGGCAAAGAGCCAGGGCGACAACTCGGAGGCGAGGAAAGCAGGGGTCCTCTTCGGAACCCTCGGACTTATCGGATCGGTCGCGATGCTCGCGATCATCACATGTGCCGTGATCTACGGGGTCGCAGGCATCAATGCAGTAGAGATCACACAGGATCTCGCAGCAATCATCTAAAACAGAAAGGACTGTCTCGGAACTAACAAAACGGCGATGATGACAGTCTTTTTTTGTGCAGGCCGTGACGACAGTCTGGTTTGAATGATAAGTTCAATCAATATATAATTGAATCGGAGGTACCTCAATGAAAAGATACGTCAGATACAATGAAAAGAGTGACTTACTTACAGGAATAAAACTTATCCTGATCGGCATGGCTATAAGCGCCGTTCTGTTCGGCGTTATCTTCCTTGTGGTAAAACTTCGATCATTTGACAAAGAAAAGCCTGATTACGAGAACAGTGCCAAGAAGGCAGTCCGCGTGGCTCAGGATATCGCGGAAGATGTTGTCTTCGGATCAGAGGGCGAGGTCGAGACTGAGACCAAGCTTACACTGAAGGATGTTGTCGAGATCGATGAATTCCAGACTTTTTCCTATAACTACAATTCCACATGTCCGTACACGGTAGGAAATGAAAAGACGACCGCATTTTATACGGCATACGAAGGAACGATCACGTTCGGTCTTAATACTGAAGACATCGAGGTCCTGACGGATGACAATGCCAAGGTGGTATTCCTCTTCCTTCCTGAACTCGAGAGGACTTATTCAGTCGACGCAGGTACGCTCCAGTACATATTCGTCGATGAAGCATACGAGAGCAACAGCGACGTACCGTCGATCGCTTATAAGCTCGCCATCCAGAATCTCAAGAAGAAGAGTTCGGATGACGAATATATGATGGGTCTTGCCAAGGAAAATACCGAGAATCAGCTTCGTGCTCTCACGGAGCCTTTGATAAAGACCATGTTCGGAAATGATTACAAAGTTGAGATCAACTGGAATGAGGAGGTGGATTGATGAAACGTAAGATAATGTGTCTTATCCTGAGCGCTTTGATGCTCATGTCTTTCGCTTCGTGTGACAAGAAGACAAAGAAGTCATCATCCAGATCCGATAAGAGTTCATCTGAAGAAGAGGATGATGAGGAAGACGACGAGAAGGGTTCCGGTAAGGGCTCCGGCATAGGAAGCTGGGGTTCCGGCAAAGGCGGTAAGGGAAGCGGCGGAGGTTCCGACGATGAAGAGATCGATCCTGAGCTCGAGGAAGATCTTGATGCTCTCATCGCAGAGCAGGGTCTCGATATCAAGCCTGACCAGATCTCCGTTCAGTCCATCTGTCAGCTCGCGACTTTGGAAGTGTATTTCAATAACGTAGCCAAGTCCACCAAGAAGGGCGGTACGGGCATCGCTCACTTAGGTGAGAAGGACAGGGTCTTCTGGGTCGAGTACAGTGCCGTGGCAACACTCGGAGTGGATGCGAGCCAGGTCTCCATCGAAGTCGTCGACAACATGATCTATGTCTATATGCCTGACGCCAAAGTCCTCGAGAAGGTAGAGATCGTTCCTGATTCCTATAACAAGGATTCCGTCATCCAGGATCTCGACGGCAAGGTCAACAGCAATGACATCACGGCATCGGATATCACGGGTGCGGTAAATGATTCCCTCTCCGAGCTCCAGACTCAGGTCGAGGGCAACACAACGCTCCTGGACAGCTCCAAGGACCGTGCCAAGGTGCTCGTCAAGAACTATATAGAGAAGATAAATGAGTACTCTGATGTTCAGTACATCGTAGTCTTCAAGGATCCGTCCGAGAAACCGAAGACAGGAAACTGATCAAAGACAACAATACCGCCTGTGTCATGCAGACGGTATTTTTATGCTCGAAAAAGTGCCGGGATGTTCAGCCCGGAAATTCCACATTAAGGCTGCCGTCATCATCGACGGTCAGTATCATGTATGAGTTATCCTTCATCGCTCCCGGGTTAAGAAAACGGATGCCGTATTCCGTCATGTCGATCTTGCGGTGGATGTGACCGTAGATCACTATGTCGCAGCCGTTGTCCTGAGCCGCATAGGACATGATGTCGTGGCGTGCCATATAGCGGTGACCATGTGTCATGAATACCTTATGGTTAGGCTGTATGGGAAATACTATGGCAGTCCTTAATGATGAGGCTTCGGTGTAGTAAGAGTCACAGTTGCCGCAGACCATCCTTACATCGGTCTTGGGTGACGTCAGGCGCCGTATCATATCCTCCAGTTCAGAAGGTGACATCTCGAGATCGCCTGCGATATAGACTCCGTCCAGCGGAACATTCTTGGAGAGTGCGGATTCGAGGTATGACTCGCGGCCGTGGATATCGGAACAGATGAGATATCTTTTCATGTTTGACTCCTATGCATAGTTATTGTCCCATTATTATATAACTGTCTGTGGTAAACTTAAACGAAGGAGGAAGAACATATGCCTGATATCATTGTAGTTGAGGATAACGAGGAGATCGGAGGGATCCTTTGTGATTACCTGAAGAAGGAGAATTACACGGTCGCTCTGGCTCCGAACGGCAGCAAAGCGCTGGATATCTTCGAGAAATACGGGGCAAAGCTCGTGGTACTTGACCTGATGCTACCCGGTGACACGGACGGTTTTACCGTGTGCTCGAAGATCAGGGAGACTTCGAATGCGCACATCTTGATCGCAAGTGCGAAGACCGACAAGGACAGCAAGCTCAAGGGCTTAAACATCGGCGCGGACGATTATATCGAGAAGCCGTATGATATCGATATCCTCCTTGCTAAGATCAACGGTACGTTCAAGCGTAAGTATGCCCAGGACGAGATCGTCGAGGGTGACTTGGTACTTAACTGTGCGACGAAGGCCCTTACCAGAGCGGGAAGACAGATCGAGGTTACGGCCAAGGAATTTGATCTTCTGAGGCTCTTTATCGAGAATAAGAACGTAACTCTTCGTAAGGAATATCTGTTCAGCAGCATATGGGGCAGCGACAGCGAGTCTGAGATGCAGACGCTGACTGTTCATATCAAGTGGCTTCGCGAGAAGATAGAGAAAGATCCGAAGAAGCCGGAGCATATACTGACTGTCTGGGGAGTGGGGTACAGGTTTGAGTAAGTTTAGGAAGGTTGGCTTTTTGATCATAATGCTGATGCTTCTCGTGTGTATCGCGGGAAATATATTCATGTTTGTCCTGACACGGAAGGACAGCAGGGAATACCGTGTCGATGCCAAGCGTGTAGCACAAAGGCTTGCTTCGGAAGATCCCTCGCAGATCGATCTGAAGGATTATGATCATGTGGTTGCGATCACTAAGTTCGACTATTCCGCAACACCGAACAATGATTATATGATCGCACTTCATGACGGGGAGGAATATGCAGTCGAGTACGTGACGGGATCTGATCATACTTCGATCATCATCTTTAATGTGTGTCTCGGTGCGATGCTCATCGTCGTGATCGCGGTAATGATCTACATTGACCGTAAGATAATAAAGCCGTTCCATTCCATGACAGACATGACGCTGGATCTTGCTAAGGGTAATCTCAGCACGCCTATCAAGGAAGATAAGGGCCGTTTCTTCGGAAAGTTCCTGTGGGGTATGAACATGCTTCGCGAGAACCTGGAAGATTCCAAGAAACGCGAGCTCGAATACCAGAAGGAGAAGAAGACACTGGTCCTGTCGCTTTCACATGACATCAAGACTCCGCTTTCTGCGATCGAGCTTTATACCCGCGCATTAAGGGACGGCATCTATGATACTCCTGAAAAGCGAGAGAATGCTTATAGCGGCATACTTAAGAATGCCGAAGAGATAAAGAACTATGCAGGCGAGATCTCAAAGATCTCCCGTGAGGATTTCCTGGATCTTAAGGTAGAGGTAAGTGAAGTCTATATCGATGATGTCATAACTAAGATAGAGGCTTATTATACTGACAAGCTATCGGTGCTTCATACCGGGTTCGTAGTTGAGGAGCATGATAACTGTCTTTTGAGCTGCGATGCCGACCGTCTTGTTGAAGTTATTCAAAACCTCATGGAAAATGCGATCAAATACGGTGACGGCAAGGAGATCATCATCAGCTTTTCAGATGAGGAAGACTGCAGGCTCATTACCGTATCTAACACGGGAACGCCGCCGGATGAGACTGAGATGCAAAATCTCTTCGATTCGTTCTATCGCGGTAAGAATACTGCCGGCATCAACGGTTCGGGTCTTGGCCTTTACATTGCACGCAACCTGATGATCAAGATGGACGGCGATGTTTTCGCGAAGATAAGGGACGGTATGTTCACAGTTACGGTGGTTGTCAGGAAGGCATAAAGATCCATTTAATGATTGTTTAATAAATTCTCCTGTATCATCACGACATAAAACGGAAAACGAGGAGAAATACGATGTTTGGAAGAATGCTCAAAAAGGATCTGAAGAGAAACAGAACGATGAATATCATCCTGTTCCTCTTTGTCATAATCGCGAGTATCTTTTTCGCGAGCGGTATGTATAATCTGGTCGCAGTAACAAACGGAACAGATTACATGTTCGAGAAAGCTGAGCTTGGTGATTATCAGCTGATCTCGATGGGAGAAGATGCCATCGGATCATTCGAAGACAAGGTCAGATCGGTCCCGGAGATCAAGAACTATACACGTGAGACAGTAATCTTTTTCGCTAAGGGAAATGTTAAGAACGAGGCGGGAAAGAGAATGGAAGTAACCAATTCCGGATTGATCTGTTCAGTCAGCGATAACGGAATGAAGTTCTTCGATAAAGATAATAATGAAGTCACTTCAGTCGATCCGGGTAAGGTCATGGTAACAGGTTCTTTCCTAAGGACCAACGATCTGAAGATCGGTGACAAGCTCATTGTCGAGCAGGGAGGCGTGAAGGAGACCTACGAGATCCAGGATACTTTTAAGGATGCATTTCTCGGATCGGATTTCATGGGTAATCCGAGACTTCTTCTGAATGATACGGATTTCCGGAAGTTCATGGAAGATGAGATCTGCTTCAGATACTACGGAGGAGAGGCATTCTATATCCATACGGATTCACCGGATAAAGTAGGTTCGGCTTTAAGTAAGCTCGAGAACGTAGCTTATTCTTCACCGATATCAACGATCAAGATGGCATATGTTATGAACCTTATCGTTGCATTTGTTGTAGTCATCTTAAGTATCTGTCTCATGATCGTATCGTTCCTGATACTTCGATTCTCCATCAATTTCTCGATAGGTGAGGATTTCCGTGAGATAGGTGTCATGAAGGCCATCGGCATCAGGAACCGAAAGATCAGGAGCTTGTACCTTTTCAAATATACGGTCATCGCAGTTGTCGGATCGATCATCGGGCTTTTCATAAGCATCCCGTTCGGCGATCTTCTTCTGGAATCCATAACCAGGGATATGATCCTGGGAACGGGATTGGGATTCCTGTGGAATGTCATCGGTTCCGCGATCGTTGCACTGCTCGTTATATTCTTCGCTTACATGAGTACAGGAAAGGTCAGGAAACTTACTCCTGTTGATGCAGTCAGATCCGGTCAGACAGGTGAGAGGTTCAGGAAAAAAGGCGGCATAAGGATATCAAGAAATAAAGTCCGCCCGTCACTTTATCTGGCATTCAACGATATCCTGAGCAGCCCAAAAAGGTTTATCACGGTAATAATCACTTTTACGCTCTGTACACTTCTTGTGCTGGTTATCGTGAATACTGCGAATACGATGAACAGTGATAAGCTCTTATACCTGTTCGGACCTGAGTCTGATGTATATATCACTGATACGGCCGATGCCATGAGCTATATGAACGAGAAGGGCAAGGACAGCTTAAAAGAGCATCTGGATGATATGGCAAAGAAGTATACGGACGCAGGCATGCCTTGCAATGCATACGTAACCATGATCTATAACTACGAGATAGAGTTCAACGGAAAAAGTTACAGCTATGCCGTTGAACAGGACATGAACAACAAGTCGACAGATTACAGATACAGTGAAGGTTCCGCTCCGTCCAACAAGAATGAGATCGCAATAACAAAGCAGTTCTCGAAGGCTTCCGGAGCCGTGATCGGCGACAGCGTAAAGATGGACTTTGGGAACGGACCTGAGGAAATGCTCATCACGGGAATGTTCCAGTCGATGAACGATCTCGGTGAGATCATACTTCTTCACGAAGATGCGCCTGCGGATTTCTCACACATCAAATCCATAATGCAGTACAGGCTTGTCTTTACGGATGACCCTGATCAGGCAACGATCGATCAGAGGATCGAGAGGATCAAGGAAATGACGGGAAATGACGAGGTCTTTAACGGAACGCAGTACTGCATCGACAGCGTAAAGGTATACGACATCATGGATACAGTCGCTAAGCTGCTCCTGCTCATTGTCCTGATAGTGGTAGCCCTTATCACAATCCTCATGGAAAGATCTTTTATCGCTGATGAGATCGGTGATATCGCGATTACCAAGGCGATCGGATTTAAGGATGCGACAGTCATAAAGTGGCATGTATACAGGTTCGCGATCGTGGCACTCATCGCCATGATCCTGGCGGTTGGATTGTCGATACCGGTAACAAACCTTGCGATCAGTCCGATCTTTGGAATGATGGGTGCATCGGACATTGATTATAACTACGACATCATAAGATGCTTCCTGGCTTATCCGTCGGTCATACTTGCGGTAACGGTCATCACGGCATTTATCACGGCACTTTACTCTAAGAAGATAAAGTGCAGAGATGCGGCAGGAATTGAGTAACTTTTTCGAGAAGGAGAGATAAAAATGACTACAGTAATGGAAATAAAGGATCTTTGCAAGACATATGTTGTTGATAAAAGGCAGATAAACGTCCTCAAGAACGTGAACCTCAAGGTGGACGAGGGCGAGATGGTCGCGATCATGGGCCCGTCGGGTTCGGGAAAATCAACGCTCCTGTACTCGATCTCCGGCATGGATCAGGCGACCAGCGGCAAGGTCAGGTTCGACGGCACGGATATCACTGAGGTGAAGGAAAATGAGCTCGCGGAGATCAGGCTCGACAAGATGGGATTCATCTTCCAGCAGATGTTCATGATGAAGAACCTGACGATACTCGATAACATACTTCTTCCTGCTTTCGAGAGCAAGAAGGGCGGTTCCCGCGAGGAGAAGATAAGGAAGGGCGAAGATCTGATGCGTAAGCTCGGGATCATCGACATAGCAGACAATGACATCAATGAAGTGTCGGGCGGCCAGCTCCAGAGGGCGTGCATCTGCAGGAGCATGATCAACTCCCCCAAGATCCTCTTTGCAGATGAGCCGACAGGCGCGCTGAACCGCACTACGTCGAACGAGGTCATGGACGAGCTCGTTAAGCTCAACAGGGGAGGAACGACGATCATGATGGTAACGCACGACTCCCGCATAGCTTCCAGATGTACCCGCGTGCTCTTTATCGTTGACGGCAACATCAAAGGTGAGTTCAATAACGATCCTGATGCCGATGACAGGACCAGAGAACGCGCGCTCAACAACTGGCTCATGGATCTGGGATGGTGATGGAAGGCGGCCGTTTCCTTTGCGGGAGACGGCTTTTACGTTGGGCAAAGATTGTCTTTTGGGAGCCGTAAATGTAAAATATTCTATGGTTCGCGGGGCTTTGGCGTCGCGGATAATGAAAACAGAAAGAGAACGCTTATGCGCCTGTGACGGATCAGGCGCGCATCCTATTGTAAAGGCTACGCAGGCAGCCGGTGCGCGTACGGTCTGGTACATTCAGTAATTACTGAATTTAATTTTTTCTCTTTCTGTTTTTTATTTGGGAAGGATGACCATGAGCCTTATTGACGAGCTTAATAAACCTAAGAGCTGGAGGAGCTTTCTAAGATATAAGACCTCCATCCTTGTAAGCAAAAGCTTCGAGAAGGAACTTCGCTCTTTTATGGAAGCGAAGTCGTATGAGTCAGTCTGTGAAGGGATCAATAATGGTGAACCTTTTCCTCTTCCTCGAAAAGCCGTTATAAGCAAGATGACATCAACGAAGAAACGGACGGTGTACATCTATCCAAAAGCGGAGAACATGGTCCTGAAGCTCCTGACGCATCTGATCCTTCGTAAGTATGATCACATATTCGCGGACGGCCTTTATTCGTTCAGACCCGGACGTACTGCCAAAGATGCCGTGCGTCGTCTGATCGGAACGAAGGATATCGGCGGGATGTACTTTTATAAGGTCGATATCAGCAATTACTTTAACTCGATAGATGTGGACATGTTCCTTCCTCTTCTTAAAAAGACACTGAGTGATGATCCCCGTCTTTACTCTTTTCTGGCGGGACTTCTGTTGCAGCCGGGGGTACTGGACTCAGGCAAGGTGATAACGGAGAAAAAGGGGATAATGGCGGGAACTCCCGTTGCTTCGTTTTATGCGAATCTGTACCTTTCCGGGCTGGACAGTTTTTTCGAAGAAAAAGGTGCAACGTATGTCAGGTATTCGGATGACATCATAGTTTTCGCGAAGGATGAGGAAAAGATCACGGAATATGCGGATGTCATCAAGGAATTCCTGAAGAGCAGGGGACTTGAGGTGAATCCGAAGAAGGAATCTTACGGGGCTCCGGGTGACATGTGGTCGTTCCTGGGATTTTGTTACCGTGACGATAAGATCGATATTGCGCCTGCATCCATAAGGAAACTTAAAGGCAAGATGAGAAGAAAATCCCGTGCCCTCCTTCGATGGCGTCAAAGAAACGGAGTCGAAGGAGCAAAAGCTGCCTCTGCGTTCATCAG
This sequence comes from uncultured Clostridia bacterium, assembly GCA_947165785.1. Lineage (GTDB taxonomy): Bacteria > Bacillota > Clostridia > Saccharofermentanales > Saccharofermentanaceae > Saccharofermentans. Next base: position 28,756 of record CAMVBS010000022.1, read on the forward strand.
GATCTTTAACAGAAAACTCATGGAACAGTCTGATGACAATGACCTCACATGGAGCTACTGGTTCTTCACCGTGATCAACACGACAGAGAGCCTTCACGAGATCGACCTCTATGCACAGGAATCGATAAGGTTCATCATGAGCGGAACACATAAGAACTCCAAATATAATGTGCGATATGAGGATATGAAGGCGCTGGGTTACAAGAGTCTGGTCCATGAGTACTATGATTTCCCCGGAAAACAAAAGGACCACGCTCCTGATAGTATCCGCGGTCTCCCAACAGTATAGTTACTTGCATAACCATCAAATTTTCTATGCGTATTAATATAAAACTTCAGCTTGCTTCTACACCAAGTGCTTTTTAATTATCCTGTTGTTATAGTTTACCATTACATCATCCCGACAAGCCTGAACTTGTATCACAGGATACCCTCATATTCCATCGAACGCGCCTTACAGCTTCCGTCTATTTTCTCGAATTCTCCGTATCCTGCAAAATGAAGACCGCATTTCTCCATCACGTGTCCAGATGCGAGATTTGGTTCCACGTGACTTGAACAAAAATGAGTAATACCGAATTCTCTTTTGGCAAAATCGATCATCGCTTTTGCAGCTTCTGTTGCATATCCCATTTTCCAGCAATCGTATCTGAAGTTATAACCGAATCCCCAAAACCCTTCTTTTTGAGTGCTTGGGCCTATACTTCCACTTCCGATCAGTTCATTATCAGATAGACGAACATATCCGAAATGATACTCTCCATCAAATTCTTCGATAGAGCGCAACCATTCACGTAGTTTTTCTTTATCAGTATATGTTGGATAGACCATATACTTTGCTACACGTTCATCACTTACCCACTTCCAAACAGCATCCGCATCAGCAACCGTCATCGGGCGCAGCAGTAAACGCTCAGTGTTTATCTCATAATCATGCGCTCTCATTTTGTCGCTCTCCATCCTTTCGCCAAATACCGATTTGTTTCTTAGTTAGTTATTTTAAGGATCTTACAGTTCAAAGTAAACTGTTCAAACATCTCCGGTAGTTTTTCAGTCAATTTCTTCTTTTTGGAAGGAGACGTAATCTCCAGGCAGCATTCCAGAACAGTTCCGTCATTCTATTCACGGAAATAAGCTATTCGGAACATCTTTTTGTTTTTTAACTCGGCATGGTACTGATATATACCATATTCCGTTTCTTTCACATCAAGTTCATCAGCTTCACCAAAGGCATCGTCGAATGCGAGATCTTTATTTTCTTCTCGGATAAGAAACGGTTAGCAAGTTTTGAAGGATTTGTAAGAGAACCTATAGCTGACGAAATAAAATCCATAAGCACATTTAATACTTCGGTCTCATTACGGATATCATTACGTTCAACTATATCCTTCAAATATGTTTCAGAGAACAAGTCTTTCAGATATCTGCTCTTCTCCTCAGGTTTACGCAACGATAATACATAAGGCATTCCACCGTATACACAATAGTCGCGCCAGGCATCGCTTTCACTATTTCCTCTTTCTGCATAAACAGAGGCAGCTATATCACAAACCGCTCAGGATCCCGGTTTGCCCGTCAATCCAAAGATCAACATCTTACCCCGTTCCAGACCATCGAACGCGACGTCGCCCTTCTGTTGATAATAAGTATTGATCACTTCCGGAAGCATATGACATTTATAAGCGGCTATGCTTTTTCGATGCTGTCCCGTTGATCAAGATCATTATTACAGCTGCGATCATGTAAAGGACTGCATAGACCGCCACAACAAGGGCCATTCTGTTCTGATCAATAATAATGAGTGCGTTCAGGAAGTTAAACAGCAAATGGATGATAGTACAATAGATCAGATTCCTGTGCTTCCCGAAAATATATCCCATAATAATGCTTATACCTACGACTGCCCCCATGAAGGAAATTGCATATATTACCAGATCCAACGGAGATAATCCTTCCATCAGCCAAAGCGGAGTATGCCACAATCCCCAAACGAGACCCGTAATGACAGAACCTTTAAGCACTCCCTTTTTTGCCGATACTTCCGTAAAAAAGTATCCTCTCCATCCGGGTTCTTCTCCCGTGGGACCCATGAGCAACTGAAGGATAAACAGCAACGGATAAGTCGTATAATCCTGATCGATCAACTTTCCTACGGGTTTATTTTCGATAGCGCTTAGAACAAAAACCGTAATTGCAAATATTATGGAAGGAATAATGATCGAGATCAAGATCCATTTAATGCTCAGCTTCTCAGCAAACAGCCCCTTCAGAAATTCTTTTCTGGAGGATCCCTTAAGCAAACGTTTTGCCCAGATCATCAATACGGCCAAAGACACCCATGATATGACTACCGGAGCATAATTTGATATGCTTTCCATAGGCACACCGAAAGCTGCAATTACCAAACACAGCCCCAGAGAAATGTAAAATAACACATATGTAAGGATAACGAAAAACCGTAGATCCTTATTTTTTGTTTCCATGACAAATACCTCTTTCTTTATGGTCTTATGTCATGAACCATAAAGTATGGTATCGTACCAAGGTCAAGCTTTATTTTATGATCGGCGCAAAAACTTCCAGGAAACTTTCCGTGCTTTTTCCAAGATGCGACACAAGAAGAGGTCTGATATAGCAATACCTGCCTAATCTGATATTATTCTCGCGGACCCACTGCATACACTTAGCATACTCATCCATCAGAGGATCATAATCGGCACTGTCCCTTACTACGGTATAAACGCACTCGATATCCTCTTCTCCGGTTTCTTCCGCCACAAAAACAGCATTCTCTCCTATACCTTCAGGAGTCAATTCAATACGTCTTACTAAGCTTCTGATTATGATCATCTGCTCATCAGATTCCGTCCTGAACTTCGCACCTGTTTCTGTGCTGACTAAATCATCTATCTTATCGATCAGTCGTAGTGTTCTTACTTTCTTTAGAGTGTATTTCCCGAGTTGATCAGCTATTTTCTCACAGTCATCGATAACTCTTGACACACTCTCCTGCTGATATTGCAATTGGGCCATCTGGAAATTCAATTCCTTCTGACGTCTCTTAAAAACACTGCATATCTCTTCTATTGTGTCTGAATCCTGAATCTGCTGGATCTCCTTAACTCCAAG
>CAMVBS010000023.1 GCA_947165785.1 uncultured Clostridia bacterium
TTTATTTATTCAGCACCCAGGCTCCGTACGCAACATAACAGATAAACGCCAAGACTATTAGTCCAGAGACTATAAGAAGGATGTTCCCTGCTATCCTAAGCCCACGCTTCTTTTTTTTATGTCCGTTTATTTTTAAGACGGTTCCGGCGATCAGCGTCTCCAGAAAGACAGGAATAAAAGCCCATAACAGTAATGCACCGCCTGTAAAGATATAGATGGCTCCGAAATTACCGCCTGTCTGCTCCATGAACCTTTTCCTCCTTATCATGCACAGATGAACACTACATATTATATTATATTTTGTTCCTCCGGATATGAATGACGATATTTGAATGATAGAATAACCTTACTTGAATATTTGGGGGGATTATAGTATGGCTTTTTGTTCCAATTGCGGCGCACAATTGATCGACGGGAACAAGTTCTGTTCCAATTGCGGCGCAGTCGTAGGAGGAGTAGCAGCAGTAGCAGCACCCATCCCGATGCAGCAGACTTATGCGCCTGTTATGCAGCAGCCAAGCGCCTTCGATCAGGCAGCCAGGGCGAGAATGGAATCACTTACGGAGATCAGCAATCTGATCAATTATTTCAGTCAGAAGCAACCTCAGTATGATGAATACGATCTTTGTAACAGAAGGATCCCATTTCTTCAGAAAGGTGTCGGAAAACAACGCATCGTATGGGGTATTATCCTGTGCTCCATAGGAGGACTTCTCGGATTAAACATAGTAAGTAATCTGTCAGCCGGCAAGACTTCAAATTACACGATCCTTGCAGTTTCCCTGATAGCTTTCCTTTCACTTTGCTTTATCATCCCGGGAGTTATCCTTTTGATTACGAGAAGCGTTGCAGTAAAGAAAAACAGTAACGAACTTGAAAGAGCCCTCACAAGAGAAGCCGAGCTTGCAGACGAGCTCACAGTTCACTATAACAACTATGGCTTTTGCATCGTTGGAGCCGAATATACAAATCCAAAGATACTTATGAAGATCGCAGATATCATCCGTTCAGGAAGAGCATACACGATCAATGAAGCAATCAACATCCTTTTTAACGATGCTCGCAGGTCGATGAAGCAACTTCAGTCTGCTCTTACGCTTCAGGCATCAAGACAGGCGGCAAGAGGCGCGACTTCAGCAGCAGTATTCAGTGCGGCAAGTTTCTTCATCAGATAAACTTATACCTGACTATCAAAAAACAGACCTCCGAAAAAAATCCCGGAGGTCTGTTTTATCTCATGAACTTTCTGAGAGCCTTCTCATCAGCATCAAAATGCTTCAGGATCTGCCCGATCACTTTATCCAGAGATCCGGATGGATCTTCACTGTATCTACTCGTAACATACTCATATCCCCATAAGTATTCCGGCATGGTATAGATCGCGATGGACCACCCGAACGGTTCTCCCTGCTTATTCAGCCTCGGCTTAAAGTCCTTCACGAGAAGATACGTCTCCATCTGAAGCTTTGCGCAGGTCCCTTCAAAGTTCTTCTCTCCGCCTTTTCCGAATCCCGCCCTGTCTTTAACTTCAAAAGAGAATAGTTCCGGATGATCCACGAACTTCCCGAGCTTTTTGATATCCACGTCGCAAAGCTCCGTATCCCTCGGCCAGAAAAGATCCATTATGAGCTTTTCCCTTCGCTCCGCTTTTCCGTCCTCATACCTGGAATCGAAGTCATACCCGTTCCTTCTGTAATTTGCAAAGTAAGGAAACCACTTCTTGGAGATAAACCCCGCCTTCTTTCCGAAAAACTTACCATAAGCAACTTTTCCGGTCCTCGACAGTACGCCTCTCCACTCCCAGGGATCTTTTTCTTCGTCACCACTCCACCAGAACGCAGGATCAGTCATACTCTCTACCGAAAAACCCGGGATCTCAGCTTCGAATAACGGCAGGAACCCAACCTTTTCAATGACCTTCAGAAGTTCACCGCTACTTTTGATGCAATTAGGATCACTTTGATCCAATCCGTTCAATATCCACTGATCATCAACATGCTTCATTCTTTTTCTCCATTCAGCTCAAGTTCCATCTTCACATGCGGGATCCCGTCTTCCAGGAAAACATCCGATACGACCCTGAATCCTTCCTTAGCATAATAACCTATGGCGTATTCCTGAGCCTCCAGATATATCTTCTTGGCTTTGTAATGGTCTTCGGCTATCCTGACACCTTCATGGAGCACGAGACCGCCTAAGCCCTTTCCATGCTCCAATGAGACCACCCTTCCGATCTGAGCGATACGACATTCCTCATCACGCATAAAGACACGAAGGCAGGAAGTGACCCTTCCATCCTCCCTCACGGTAAAAACATGCATCGCATCACGGTCCAGGTCATCGATATCCATATAAGGGCAATCCTGCTCGATTATGAATATCTCCTGTCGTGTCTTAAGTATCTCGTATAGTTCATCAACACTTAATTCACTGAAGTGCTTAACAAAATGTTCCATTTCTTCTCCTATCGAAAAGGCTGCCTCTTGATAGAGACAGCCTTAAATCATCCGTCGATGGACTGTTATCAGTTATTTCCCAAATAAATGATAACTGCAAGGACTGCTATCGCTATAGCGATGGCAATGAGGACCTTGATAACTGAGATAGGCGTCTTACCTGCTACCTTACCTGTCTGTCCGTTGATAACGATATTATAGACCTGATCTCTGTACTTATATGATGCAAGCCAGATAGGTGCAAGAAGGTACTTGAACGTGATGTTATCATATACCGTCGAGAATTGAAGTCTGTCGACACGGTCTGCCCTTGTCCTTTTCTTGATCTCGGCTTTCATATTACTGTTAAGTCTCTGGTTGATACCCTTCTTGGCTATATCCCAACCCTCATCAAGACCTACTGAATAACGCTCGGCTGCAAAACCTGCAACGACCTCCGGTGAATATGGACGGAGCTTGGAGAAATCAAACTGTGATACCGACTTGATGTAAGGATTGTTATCACTCTTCTTACTTCCGAAGACTGTATAGTCATCGATGAATTCAGAATAGACACCGGATGTATTCTTCCAGGTAGTCTTTGTCTCGTAATGGTCGCCTCTTTTAACTCTCTCATCATATCCGACTCTTGCCGTATAAGGTGATGTTGTATCTGAATCGTATGTCCAGTATGGGAGATAGACACCGTTTATGTCCTTGGCAGAACAACTCTTCTTCGCATCGTTAGGAGCAAAGAGCTTCTTACCGATCCAACCCTTGAAGAGCTCAGCAGCCTTTTCCTGTGAGATGGCAAATGGTACTACTCCGCCGGGTGCCATTACATCTTCGGAATCTGCTACCGGCATTACGCTAGTAGATCCGCAGAAAGGACAGCAGTCTGCAGTCTCGAGAGCATCATAAACCGTCTCACCGCCGCACTGCTGACAGATAACCGTCTTCTTAGCTGAACCCCAGTCAAAACTTGCTCGATTCTTAGCTGTCTCGAAATCAAGTTCGTCAAATGCCGTGTTATTCTCAGGCTTCGGAAGTTCTCTTGTATATCCGCAGAAAGAACAGAGAAGTCCGCCCGTCTCAGGATCGAAGACAAGTGTTCCGCCACAGGAAGGGCACTTCTTGTCTGTGGACTCCATTGTCTTAGTTACCTTAGGCTCATCTGAAGCAGCAGCATACTCATTACCGTATTCTTCTTTTCCGGTTGCCGCCTCATTTCCGTACTGCTCAGTAGCACCGCCGCCGGCACCACCTGCTCTGTAACCACAACACTCACATTCATTGCCGGGCATTTCAGCTCCGCATGAAGGACACTTCTTTACTTCAGCTTCAGTTGTTGCTGCAGCAGAAGATGCAGAAGCTGCCGAAGTATCTTCAGCCATTGATGCTCCACAGTATTCACAGAACTTGCCTTCTGAATCAGCACCACATACAGGACACTTTGCCATAACCTTTTCCTCCCACTTTCCTATTCAAATATTAAAAACAATGATGACTTCGGAGCCACTACGACTTCCGTATCAGAACCGCTTGAAATATGCATGACTGACTTTTGAGTTTCGCCCTTGAAATGACCGATATTGATCTCGTCAGTTTTGTTGTCAAACATCAAAAATTCTGAATCATTGTTATTTACTAATAATACTATTCTTTTGGCCCCTTCGCCAACATATTTTCCAAAAGCATCGCACCTGTTCTTATCAAGCGTCCTCTCGAAAACGATCGCATTCTCCTCAGCGTACAACGTCTTGTAACCGCCGGTCCTGAGGACCGGGTTTTCGATACGAAGCTTTGATATCTCTCTTACGAATCTGAGTTCCTCAAGTCCGAAGCTGTCTACTTTCCCCCAAGGATAAGTCCTTCTGTTAAAAGGATCCCTGAAGCCTTCCATCAGGACCTCATCGCCGTAGTAAAGACATGGCGAACCGATGTATCCTATCTGGAACGAATAAGCAAGTTTCATGAGCTTAAGTCCGAGCTCACGTTCCTCTTCAGTTAATGTAATTGCCTTCTGAAGCTCACGGTCGCCCGGATCTTCTTTACCCACAAGGATATTGATCGCTCTCGGAACATCATGTGATGATATAAGGTTCATCATGGAATAATAAGCCTCTGAAGGATATCTTTCCCTGAAGCCTTCAAGATACGAATCAAAGAACTTGGCATTGAACCTGTGTGTCAGGAAATTCAAAAGTCCGATCCTGAAGGTGTAGCCCATAACGCTGTCGTGGGTCCTTCCGAGCATGAAATCCCTGTAAGACCCGTATGAACACTTATTGCTTGCATCCTCCCAGACTTCACCGATAACGCAAGCCTGACCGTCCGAATACTCGCGAACAGACTTTCTCATCTGCCTAATGAAACTATCAGGAAGCTCGTCTGATACATCAAGCCTTAATCCCGAAGCACCTCTTTTAATCCAGGTATCAACGACCCCGTCCTTACCGAAGATGAAACGCCTGTATGACAGGTCATTCTCATCAACATTCGGAAGATCAGGGAATCCCCACCAAGACTCGTATCTCGGAGTATCCGAATCGGATGGTATGAACTTATACCACGAACGGAACTTACTCTCCTCACCCGTAAGATAAGATCTGTAAGCTCCGACACCGTCATATCTGTCGAACTTATTAAAATATCTGCTGTCAGCACCCGTGTGGCTGAAGACTCCGTCAATGACTATCCTGATGCCCTTTTCCCTGCATGCAGCTGAAAGACGAAGGAATGCCTCATTTCCTCCGAGTATCGGATCCACATTAAGATAGTCAGCGGTATCATATCTGTGGCTCGATCTTGCCTCAAAGATCGGATTAAGATACAAAACGTCAATGCCCAGGGACTTAATGTAATCGAGCCTTTCTGTTATTCCGTCCAAAGAACCACCGAAAAAGTCACAGGCAAGATAACCCGTGTCAGGCTTACCGTAGATATCGACGTCTTCGTCCCAATCCTTATGGTAGATCCTCTCACTTCTCGGAGACTTGTTCTGCATTGCTTCGAAGTCAAAGTCCTTATCCCTGCCGAACCTGTCAGGGAATATCTGATACATAAGAGCACCCTTGAGAAAATCAGGTGTCTTAAAATCCTTATCGTAAACGGTTATCTGCCATGCAAAAGGATATTTGTCTTCTTCGACACCTATCCTCGGCGGCTCCGGATAGACCTTACCGGAACCGTTATTTCCGCACTCATCGAAAACATAGTACACATATGTATGCTCCGGATCAGGCTTATTGAACGACAGCCCGTCCAGTTCGATCTTATGAAGATCGGAATCCTTATACTTCACCCTGAACCAGTAAAAGAGGATGCAGACCTCAGAAGGGACCTGCATTTCCGTCTCATATCTGTCGTAATTCTTGGTTTCCTTAATAAGCCTCATCGGTTCTTCGTGATAAGAAAATCCGTATAGACCGTAAGAATAGCACAGAACTACGTCTGCGCTATCCTTACTTGCATCAAATACTAATCTGACATCCGATCCGGTCTTCAAAGCTCCAAACGGTTCTCTGTATTTCTCGGATCTCGATGTGTGCTTAAACATCTGTTTTCCCCGTTACTTTTCTTCTTTTTTCTCAGCCTTGGCTTCTGTTGAAGCTTTCTTTGCTGCAGGCTTTTTTGCAGTTGTCTTCTTAGCGGCTGTCTTTTTGGCTGCAGGCTTTTTCTCAGCTGTCTTCTTTGCAGCTGCCGGCTTTTCCTGTTTCTTCTCCTCCTTCGGAGTTACATCCTTCTCATAAGGAATACCCGTGATGAGAGAATAAAGACCTATGTACTCGAGAGCACTCTTCTTCCAGGAATAATCGCCGCTCATTCCTGCCTTTATGATGTTATCCCATACGTCAGGATGATTCCTGTAAAGATCACATGCATACTTGGTTATAAAGAGGAACTCATGAGCATTGATGTTGGCAAATGAGAAGCCGTTACCTTCACCGGTGAACTCGTTATATGGAGTTACGGTATCCTTAAGTCCGCCTGTTTCACGAACCACAGGAACAGTACCGTATGTCATGGAAACGAGCTGTGACAATCCGCATGGCTCGAAGATACTCGGCATGAGGAAGATATCCGCTGCCGCATAGATCGTATGAGCAAGACCGCTGTCAAAGTCGATACATGCACACATCTTACCCGGGTTACGATCCGCGATGCTTACGAGAGCACGCTCATAATATGCGTCACCTGTACCGAGGATAACGATCTGCATTCCGTCATAGAGCATCTCGTCGAGAACGTAGAGCAAAAGGTCAAGACCCTTCTGATCTACAAGACGGGAGATCATGACGCAAAGCGGAACTCTCGGATTAACGTCAAGGTTAAGTTGCTTTTGGAGTGATTCCTTACATACGGCCTTACCCTTCTTAAATGTCTTGATGTCATATTTCTGAGGGATCTTATCGTCAGTCTTCGGGTTATACTCCATATCGTTGATACCGTTAAGGATACCGGATACTTTGTAGGCATAACGCTGGAGAGTCTGATTAAGACCTTCACCGTAATAATCCGTCATGATCTCATAAGCGTATGTCGGAGATACGGTCGTAACGGAATTCGAATAAACGATACCTGCCTTCATGAAGTTGATGGCACGATCCTTGATACAGAACTCGTCACGGATATACTCATCAGGAAGATCGAGCATATCACGAACTACATCTACAGCATGAACACCCTGATACTTAAGGTTATGAATGGTAAACACTGTCTGAACGTCCGTATGATATCCGTGCTTCTTGAAATGTGCATCAAGGAGCATCGGCATCATGCCTGTCTGCCAGTCGTTACAATGGAGAACGTTTGGCTCGAACTGCATGAAATCGCCCATGAAATCGAGGACTGCTCTTTGGAAGAAACAGTATCTCTCTATATCGAAAACGTACTCAACGTAGACACTGTCAAAATTAAAGTAGTACTCGTTATCTACAAAGTAGAAAGTCGTTCCGTTTTTTTCGAGAGAGAAAAGACCTGCGTACAAAGATCTCCATCCCATATGGACCATCTTCCAGCCCAGGAACTTGAGCTCCTCGTTATACTTGATCTTGATCTTACGATACAAAGGAAGGATTACTCTCGCATCGATGCCTGCTTTGTTAAGCTCGATAGGCAGTGCGCCTACAACATCAGCAAGACCTCCGACCTTGGCGAACGGACTTACTTCCGAAGAAACAAACAATACTTTGATCTTATCCATATCAGATACCTGCTCCCTTTCCTATTACTACAGGGAAATCCCTGTGACCGACAAGCCTGATTCCAGGTCTTACGATTGCATTCTTATCAAGGATTACGTTCTCGAGGTGACAGTTCTCTGAGATATGTGCATCCTGCATGATAACACAGTTCTTGATCGTTGTATTCTTAGAGATCGTTACGCCTCTGAAAAGAACGGATTCTTCAACGCTTCCGTAGATCCTGCAACCGTCGGAGATAATAGCATTTGAAACCTGAGCATTATGGAAATAAAGCGTAGGTGCTTCATCCTTGACCTTTGTATATACAGGTTCGCCGCTCCAGAAAAGATCATTACGGATCGACTCATCGATAAGGTTCATGGATGCATCGAAATATGTCTTAACGGAATTGATCCTGAATGCGATTCCGTTATATTCATAACCGTAGACCTTAAGCTCATCGAACATCTTAACGAAGGAATGTACTCCGAAGTGTGATGTAGCATGTGCCATTTGCTTAGCGATGAGATCGATAAGAAGATCTCTTCTGATGCAGATGATACCGAGACTGGACTTGTTTGATGCAGACTTCTGAGGATTAAAGAGCATATCCTTTACAAAGCCGTGATCGTCGAGTTCAAGGATGTAAGCAGGACTTCCGTACTTGGTACCGTCTCTGTTATACATGACTGTGATGTCTGCACCGTTCTGCTCATGAGCCTTGATGAGATCATCAAAAGTCGTATTCAAAACGATGTTGCTGTTGGCAACGATAACGTATGTCGTACGTGATGTACGAAGGAAGTCGATGATACCTGCCATCTCCTCATCACCTGCGATGTTCGTAGCTTCTGAGTTAACATACGGAGGAAGGATATGAAGTCCGTCGGTCTTTCTGTCCAAGCTCCATGCAGCACCTGTTCCTAGGTGGTCCATCAGAGACTTGTACTTGTTATAAGTAAGGACACCGACATTCTTGATACCGGAATTGACCATGTTCGAGAGAACGAAGTCAACGATCCTGTACCTTCCTGCAAACGGCATTGCTGAAAGGGCACGGGGACCCGAGAGCTCACCAAGTGATATCTTTTTGTTGTCGGCCAAGATAAGGCCCATTGCGCTGGTAAACATAACTTAAAATCCCTCCCCTTATACTCTGAAAGTACTTTCTATTACGTTCTGATCCTCAGGAACCTCGAGATCGGAATCTACCATGGAATTACCCGGGATCACTGCGTCCTTCTTGATAACAAGGCCGCGCTCGAAAACAACGATGCCCTCAGAGCATATCTTGTGGTTTGTGTATGGACCTTCGCCGTCAACATTAGCACCTGCTTTAACGTTCTCGCCGATGACAGTTCCGAAGTCGACTATACATCTCTCGATATGAGCGCCTGCCTTAACGGTAACGCCCGGAAGAAGTACGCAATCCTTAACTACCGCACCTTTTTCGATAAGGACGGAATCGGAAAGAACGGAATGGGATACAGTTCCGTATACACGGCAACCATCAGTCATGGCTGAATCTGTTACCTTAGCCTCAGGTCCGATGAAGTGAGAAGGCTTTACAGGGTTACGGCTGTAGATACGCCAAGCTCTGTCTACAAGATTGATCTCTTCAGGCTTATCAAGGATATCCATGTTGGTCTCCCACAATGATGCGATGGTTCCAACATCTTTCCAGTAACCGGAGAATCTGTAAGCAAAGAGCTTACTTCCCTGATTCAGGAGCTTAGGAACGATATTCTTACCGAAATCGTTGTTGGAATCAGGATCGTTCTCATCTTCGATCAAAGCCTTACGGAGAACCTGCCAGTTAAAGATGTAAACACCCATGGATGCGAGATTGCTCTCAGGCTTAGCAGGCTTTTCTACGAACTCCGTGATCACATCGTCATCCTTAGTGTTAAGGATACCGAATCTGGAAGCCTCCTCCCACGGAACCTCATAAACTGCAAGTGTAGCATCTGCTTCATTCTCGATGTGAGCTTTGAGCATTGCTGCGTAGTTCATCTTGTAGATATGGTCACCGGAAAGGATAAGGACGTACTTGGGATTAAAGTCGTCAACGAAGTCCATGTTCTGGAAGATCGCGTTTGCAGTACCCTTATACCAATCACTCTTACCGGATTTCTGATAAGGCGGAAGGATATAAGCACCGCAGTTGTTACGATCGAGATCCCAAGGATGTCCGTTACCTACGTATGTATTAAGTGCGAGCGGCTGATACTGTGAAAGTACACCTACTCTTTCTATTCCTGAATTGACACAATTGGACAAAGGAAAATCAATGATCCTGTATCTGCTTCCGAAAGGAACTGCAGGCTTTGCGATCTTCTTGGTAAGCACTCCCAATCGAGATCCCTGTCCGCCGGCAAGTATCATCGCTACTGTTTCAGCTTTTGCCATTTGTCATACCTCCTATACTTCAATTATTCACTGTTTTTGATTTAGTAACTTTTTTGGTTGCTGTCGTCTTTGTACTCTTAGCGGGAGTCTTCTTGACGGCAGGCTTCTTAGCCGCAGCCTTTTTGGCCGGCGTCTTCTTAGCCGCAGGTTTCTTGGTCGAAGCCTTCTTGGTCTTGGCTTTCTTAGGCTCATCCACTCTCATGAAGTAGATACCTGCAAGCGGCGGAAGATTTATCTTGATATAGTAAGGGAAACCGTTATAAGGTTCGTCGACGGTCTTAACACAACCGTTGATGTCGGTCCTTGTCGGATATCCGCTTCCTCCGAATCCCATATCATCCGTATTCATGATTATCTTATAAGTGCCCTTCTCGTACACAGGGATCATATAGTTCTCGAGCGGTTGCGGAACCATATTGAGAGCTACATAGATATCCCTCTCCTCTTCCTTAGGCGAAGATCTCTTATAGATGAATACATTGTTCTTGGTATCGTTGATATCGACCCATCCGAATCCGCTCCACGAATGATCGTCGATCCAGAACTGAGGATAATCGATATAGAGCTTATTAAGTCTTGAACAATACTCCTGAAGTAGTCTGTGAGACTCATAATCAAGCATGAACCACTCAAGTTCCTCATAAAATCTCCACTCGATGAACTGGCCGAACTCGGCGCCCATGAAGTTGAGCTTCGCACCCGGATGGCTCATCTGATAGAGGAACAAAAGCCTTAAGTTGGCAAATTTTCTCCAGGTATCGCCAGGCATCTTGTCGATCATGGAATACTTTCCGTGTACTACCTCATCATGAGAGAGCGACAGGACAAAATTCTCACTGAACGCATAATCCATCGAGAAACAGAACTGATCATGATGCCATCCCCTGGCGTAAGAATCAGTCGAGAAATAATCGATGGTATCGTGCATCCAACCCATATTCCACTTATGTGTAAATCCGAGTCCGCCATCCTCAACAGGATGAGAAACCTTAGGATATGCGGTGGACTCCTCAGCGATCATCATTACGTGAGGATACTTGTGTCTCATGGTACCGTTGAGTTTCTTGAAGAACTCCAGTACTTCGAGATTGATATTTCCGCCGTACTTATTAGGGATATACTGCGTTCTTCCGTAGTCTCTGTAAAGCATAGAACTTACGGCATCTATCCTTAATCCGTCAACATGGAACTCTTCTACCCAGAAAACCGCATTCGATACCAGGAACGAGATGACTTCATTCTTGGAATAATCAAAAACATAAGTACCCCACTCCCTGTGTTCGCCGATCCTCGGGTCGCTGTACTCATAACAAGGAGTACCGTCAAACCTTACAAGACCTTCCATGTTCTTAGGGAAATGAGCAGGTACCCAGTCAAGGATGACTCCGATACCGTTCTGGTGTAAGACATCAACGAGATATTTAAAATCAGCCGGAGTTCCGAATCTGCTCGTTACTCCGTAATATCCCGTAACCTGATAGCCCCAGGAAGCATCAAGCGGATGCTCCATGACAGGCATCAATTCAACATGTGTATAATGCATCTTTCTGCAATAATCGGAAAGATCAAGTGCAAGTTCTCTATAGGTAAAGAAATTACCGTCAGGGTGCCTTCTCCAGGATCCCAGATGAACTTCATAGATATTGATAGGCCTCGGTGCAAGCGCATCTTTCCTGTTCTTGCAGTATTCCTTATCATTCCAGACGTAATCATTGAAATCATACAAGATCGAAGCGTTGTTCGGTCTTGTCTCGAAATGTCTGGCATACGGATCGACCTTGTCATAGATCCTCGAATCCGCGCCGACTACACTGTATTTATATCTGTCCCACTGAGAAGCTCCGATTATCCTGCACTCCCATATTCCGGTATCGCCCAAACGGTACATCGGATCAGCCTCAGCAGACCAATCATTAAACTCACCAATAACACTTACAGACTTAGCCTTAGGTGCCCATACACGGAACAAATAACCTGATTCTCCGTTCTCATCCTTGAAAGGACGGGATCCGAGCAGGTTATAAGACATATAATCCTCCCCTCGATTAAACAAATATGCTTGTTCCATCAAAAGACCTCCAATATGTTTCTCATTAAGTAATTATAACTTAAAACGCCGCGTCTTACCACCAAAAAACACAAAAAAGAAAGCGGAATTCGCTTTCTTTTTGTGCATTTTTTATATATCGATTTTTTGATACTTTCTCAAATGATTCGTTTCCCTTCCGACGGGCTCAAGTTAAGCCACAACTTACTTCTTAATGATAACAAATGTTGCATATCCTTTTATTACCGTAGTCTGTATTCTATGTTACATATTCTTTTTCGCGAAAAAGATGATAAAAAAATACCGCCCGGCTAGCGAATGACCGAGCGGTATAAAAACTTTCGCGAGAAAGATTATTTAGCGTAAGAAGCACCCTTATCGAATGCATTAAGGTTACCCGGGATCTTGTTGTGGTGTCTCTCTGGAAGAACTTCCTTAAGAGAAGACTCGAAAGACTCACGGGAGAAGCAACCTGTGGAAGCAGAAAGACAACCAAGCATAGAGATAGTTGCAAACTGCATGTTTCCAAGCTCAGAAGCGATATCTGAAGCAGGCATAGCGATAAACTTGATGTCTGTTCTTGTTGGCTGGATATGGATCAATGAAGAGTCAATGATTAGATATCCGCCCGGCTTCAAAGAAGCCTCGAACTTCTCCATGGAAGGCTGGTTCAAGCAGATAACAACATCAGCATCGTTGATAACAGGTGAACCGATAGGCTCATCTGAGATAACTACTGAACAGTTAGCTGTACCACCACGCATCTCAGGTCCGTATGAAGGGAACCATGATACTTCCTTGCCCTCGTAAAGAGCAGCCTCAGCTGCCATCTTACCTGCGGAAAGGATACCCTGACCACCGAATCCTGCGAGAATTACGGAAAAATCGATCATGCTTTCACCTCCTCGTTAGTCGTGTCCTTGAAGCATCCCAAAGGATACTGAGGGATCATCTTCTCCTTGAGCCACTCCATAGCGTCACATGGCTCTTTACCCCAGTTAGTAGGACATGTGGAGAGGAACTCAACAAATGCGAAGCCCTTTCCGCTCATCTGAACCTCGAAAGCCTTCTTGATAGCCTTCTTAGCGTTCATGATGTTCTTGTAATCAGTGAGGCATACACGCTCAACATAAACAGCACCTGTAAGCTGAGAGATGAGCTCGGATACGTTGATCGGATAACCCTGATAAGAAGCATCACGACCAAATGGTGATGTTGTTGTTACCTGACCCAAAAGTGTTGTAGGAGCCATCTGACCTGATGTCATACCGTAAACTGCGTTGTTTACGAAGAATGCACAGATCTTCTCGCCTCTTGCTGCAGCGTGGATGATCTCAGCTGTACCGATGGAAGCGAGGTCACCGTCACCCTGATATGTGAAGACGATCTTGTCTTTGTGTGTACGCTTGATACCTGTAGCAACTGCAGGTGCACGACCGTGAGCTGCCTGTACCATATCGCATGAGAAATACTCATAACTGTTATATGTACAACCAACGGATGCTACACCGATAGCATCGTTCAAGATGCCCATCTCGACCATTGTCTCAGCAATGATCCTGTGGATGATACCGTGGTTACAACCAGGACAATAATGTAAAGGCTTACCTGTTAATCCCTCTGTAGGTTGAAATACAATAGCCATTATACGTTACCTCCCTTGTGAATCTCGATGATCTTGTCGAGGATCTCCTTCTGTGTAGGCAAGTTACCGCCCATTCTTCCGTGGAAGAATACAGGCTTCTGACCATTAACAGCAAGGCGAACGTCCTCAACCATCTGACCTGCGTTGAGCTCTATATCAAGGAAAGCCTTAACGTTGGACTTAGCTGCTGTCTCAGCAATGATCTTAGTCGGGAATGGCCAGAGCGTGATAGGTCTGATCATACCTACTTTGATACCGAGCTCAGCTGCCTGTCTGATAACATTTTTACTGATACGTGAGCATGTGGAGAAAGCTGTGATAACGATCTCAGCATCCTCAAGACCGTAAGCCTCATAACGTACTTCGTTCTCTTCTACGAGCTTATACTTCTCCTGAAGTTCTCTGTTCTTTGCTTCGAGAACGTCCGGATCGATATAGATGGAAGTGATCGTGTTATGCTCCTTACGATCGCCACGACCTGTACAAGCCCATGGCTTCTCATATGTCTCGATAGGCTCTTCATCACGGAAAGCAACAGGCTCCATCATCTGACCCAAAGTACCATCACCAAGGATCATAACGAGCATTCTGTACTTATCAGCGAGGTTAAAAGCTTCAACAGTAAGCTCATAGAGCTCCTGTACGGAAGCAGGTGCAATAACAAGGTTTCTGTAGTCACCGTGTCCGCCACCCTTAGTAGCCTGGAAATAGTCACCCTGTGCCGGCTGGATACCGCCAAGACCCGGGCCTGCTCTAACGATATTTACAACTACTGCAGGAAGCTCTGCACCTGCGATGTAAGAAATACCCTCCTGCTTAAGGGAGATTCCCGGAGAGGATGAAGATGTCATTACTCTGGCGCCTGCAGAAGCAGCACCATAAACCATATTGATAGCTGAAACTTCACTTTCAGCCTGAACGAAATTACCGCCGATCTGAACCATTTTCTTAGCCATGTAGTGCATGACCTCAGTCTGCGGTGTGATAGGATAACCGAAGTAGTTTCTGCAGCCAGCACGCAAAGCAGCTTCTGCGATAACCTCATTACCCTTCATTAAGACTCTTTTCTGTGCCATTTTAAGAAACTCCTCTTATCTTTCTACTGTGATAGCTGAATCCGGGCACTGAACTGCACAGAAAGCACAGCCAACGCAGGAATCCATATCAACGTTGTGTACAGGGTGATAACCCTTAGAATTCAAACGCGATTTCTCGAGTTCGAGGATGTTCTTAGGACAGGCATTTACGCAAAGACCACAGCCCTTGCACAAGTCATCATTAATAGTAATTTTGGCCATATTAACCTCCTGCCTATGTATAATATTGCGATTATAGTCTTATTAATACTTTGTCGCAATAGGCAAAACCAACATCTTTTTTGTGCTTTTTTGACTCTGTTTATCGAAAAGATCAGAAAACGAAGTGATATCCCGTCTTACTTACGAATTCCTTGCCGGGTTCGACTATAGGAGTATCAAATCTCGAGTCATTGAGACAATTAGGCACATACTGTGTTTCAAGGCACAGGCCGAAGTTCTTCTTATAGATCTCATTGTTCTTTCCGATCACGGTACCGATATTGTTACCGGTATAGAACTGAACACCCGGAAGATCCGTATAGACCTCCATCGAGATACCTGTCTCATTATCTTTTACGTAAGCAACTGCTTCCTTATTCTGAGCAAGGATGAAGTTGTGATCGTAACCGCCGCCGTATGCCAGCTGCTGATCATCATCACTTATGTTCTTTCCGACTCGCTTGAAATTCATGAAATCAAACGGAGTATCCTTTACAGGAGCGATCTCCTTAGGGATAAGATCCGAAGATACAGGTGTATAGAAAGATGAGTAGATCTTCACTTCCTCAGAGAGGATCGAACCGTTATCATGTCCTCCAAGGTTGAAATATGTGTGGTTCGTCGGATTAACTACCGTCTTCTTGTCAGAGATCATCTTATATTCGATCTCCAAAGTATTATCCTCAGTAAGACTATATGCAACAGTAAAGTCCCTGTTTCCCGGAAGTCCGTATTCCATGTCCTTGAGCTGAAGATTAAAGCATACTCTGTTCTTGATGAAATCGATCACAGGGCTGAACATCCTCTTATGAAAGCCGTTCTCAAAATCTGTATGAAGATTGTTCTTGCCTTCATTTACAGGAAGATTGTACCTTTCGTCCCCAATCATAAACGTAGCACCTGCCGTTCTGTTGGCGATAGGTCCGACTACGCTTCCGAAAAAGCATGGGTTTTCCTTGTACTTATTGAGATCATCATATCCCAATACAACATCGATCTTCTTGCCATCCTTTGTAGGCAACTTGATACTGACTATAGTCGCACCAAGCTCAATGAGCTCGACCTCCATACCATTGTCATTCACGAGCGTATAGATCGTAAGTCCGCTCGGTGTCAGTTCTGTTCTGATCATAACTGTTTCCCCCGTATATTACACAATTATAGACACATTTTTCTTGCCCGTGAGCATAAAGCTTCTCGGGTCCGGCCCGTTAAAGCCGACGTAGATATCGGCATTCCTGCCGTTATAGTCGATGTTTCCTTCATCATCGATCGTAGTAAAGGCCTTCCACGGGATATCGATCTTCATCTTCTTGATCTCGTTACCCTTAAACTTCACTCTCTCGAAAGCCACCAGCTTAGGATTTCTTACCTCATAAGGGCTTTCCACCTTTACATAGACCTGAAGGACATCTTCTGTCTCGTGAGTGCTTGCATTGCTGATGATAACTTCAAGTTCGAGACCTTTCTTCTTGAACGAATCAAAATCACCGACACTTAAGATCGTGGCACTTTCAACCTTGGTATCACCATATGTAAGACCGTATCCGAACGGATACATCGGTTTCTTTTCATTAAATCTGTAGGTCTTTCCCTTCATGGAATAATCCGTAAACTCAGGGAAATCTTCAAGATCCTTATAGAACGTAACAGGAAGTTTTCCTGATGGACTTACCTTTCCGAAGAGCATGTCTGCCAAGACCGATCCGCCCTGAGGACCCGGGTACCACATCTGGAAGATCGCTGAAGCTTCATCGCAGAAATCAAGCATGCTCATCGCGGAACCTGCAAGGATGCACACGATAAACGGTTTGCCTGTCTTCTCGATCTCACGGATCAAAAGTCTCTGCGGCTCAGGGAACTCGAGATCCTTCTTGTCACCTGAAGCATACTGGTTACCCTGATCGCCCTCTTCACCTTCCAAAGTCTCATTAAGACCGATACAAAGAACGACAAGGTCCGAGTTATTGGCAACAGTCAAAGCTTCAGAGATCCTGTGGTTTTCGCGAGAAAGAGGATCAGGCTTATTCATGCAGATATCGCATCCCTCAGAATAAAGGACTCTTATATCATCTCCGCATTCGTCCTGAATACCGCGAAGTATAGTCGTATATCTGGAAGAAGTTCCATAGTAATTGCCCTTAAGTGCGGCAATACTGTCAGCATTAGGTCCGATGACTCCGATCGTCTTGACCTTGCTTCTGTCAAGAGGAAGGATCCCGTCATTTTTAAGAAGAACGATACTTTCTTCCGTTGCTCTTCTTGCAACAGCAAGATGCTCCTTACACTCAACTACGCTATAAGGAATATCGTCATACTCGGTCTTATCAAACATTCCGAGCATATATCTTGTCGTGAAAAGATTAACTGCAGCATTCCTGATAAGTTCTTCGCTTACAAGTCCCTGCTCATAAGCATTCATTATCTTCTGGTATGTACATCCGCAGTTAAGGTCACATCCCATCTCCAAAGCAAGCTTGACACTTTCTTCAGGCGAAGAAGTAACCTTGTGGTTCTCATGGAAATCTCTGATCGCCCAGCAATCAGAAACATAGTGGCCTTCAAAGCCCCACTTGTCCCTCAAGACATCCTTCATGAGATACTTATGCGCATTACAAGGTTCACCGTTGGTCCTGTTATAAGCACCCATAACAGATTCAACCTTTGCATCCTTAACGCAAGCTTCAAACTGAGGAAGGTATGTTTCCCACATATCCTTCATAGATGCCTTCGCATCGAAAAAGTGCCTCATATCCTCAGGTCCCGAGTGAACGGCAAAGTGCTTTGCACAAGCTGCGATCTTCATATAGTGGTCTTCATCATATTCACCCTGAAGAGCCTTAATGAAAGGAACTGCCAATTCAGAAATAAGTGTAGGATCCTCACCGTAAGTCTCCTGCCCTCTTCCCCACCTCGGGTCTCTGAAAAGGTTAACGTTTGGGGTCCAGAAAGTCAGACCCTTATATATGTCTCTATCTCCGTTTTTGGAAGATTCGTTATATTTTGCTCTTGCCTCGGTCGAGATTACATCTCCGATCTCAGTCATAAGTTCTTTATCAAATGTTGCTCCAAGACCAATGGCCTGAGGAAACATGGTTGCAGTTCCTGCTCTGGCTACGCCATGAAGGCATTCATTCCACCAATTGTATTCAGGGATTCCCAGCCTGTCGATAGCGGGAGCATCGTATCGAAGCTGTGATGCAGCTTCCTCCAAAGTCATCTTGGAAACCAGTTCTTTGGCTTTCTGACGAGCTTCTTCTCTAAGCATAAAAAGCCTCCTTCTGAAAACATGATCATCTAATATAATACAATCTTCTTTAATATTTTTACTTGCTAAAAAGTGCAATATTTTTTACAAAAATTGCGCTTTTTTAATTGAAGAATAACCTAAGCCAATTTATAATTATTGTCAGTTAGGGCAAATTATTTATATAAAGGGCGAAGTAATTGTTATGAAGACAAAAAAGAATGAAACACCCGCAAATTATCTGCAGCCTATAAGACAATTTTTGACAAGAACTGTCGTAGGTGATGACGAGGATGTCGACTTCGTGCCGCAGACTAATATGCGAATCTGGTACAACAATCAGGTAGAAGGTTACCCGCTTCACAAGCACGATGCAATAGAGATAGTTATCCCTATGGAAAGCGGCTACAAGTATATCGCCAATGGTCGTAAGTTCGATCTTAATATGGGCGACATTCTCTTTATACCACCGGGAATCCTTCACGAGATCGAATGCGAATATGAAGGTTCAAGATTCATCTACCTCTTCAACATCGATTTCATAACCAAGTTCTTTGATTACAGGGGTCTTGAGGACTTTTTCAAGGAACCGAGACTTGTTAATCCGTCAACTTATCCGGAGATATATTCACAGATCTTCGAACACTTTATGAAGATCAACGATCTGTATTTTCTTTATGATGACGTAGTTCTTGAAATGAGTATCTACTCTCACCTTCTTGCGATCCTCGGTACACTTGCCAGGGCCTGTGCAAAGTCAGAACCTATTTGCATAATCGACACCAAGCAACGTGAGACATACATCAAGTTTAAAAGTCTCATAAACTATATCAACACACACTATATGGATGATATAACCTTGGATTATGCAGCTTCGTTCGTAGGTTTTTCAAAGTATCATTTCTCGAGACTGTTCAAGGAATATACAGATTCAACTTTCTATGATTACCTCTCAAGAAGAAGGATACAGGCGGCGAAGGCTTTGCTTGGAGATGACGATCTTTCCATTACAGATATTGCTTTCCAGACAGGCTTTAATAACCTAACTACATTTTGCAGAAGTTTTCAGAAGATCGTCTCATGTTCCCCTTCTGCTTACAGAAACAAATTAAAACGTAAAAACCTTACTGCTCAGAAAGAACAATAAGATTCAAGACAATAATAATGGCTGGTCCACATAAGTGAATCAGCCATTTAATTTGTTCTTATAACCTGATCAGGTATTACTTAACGGCACCAAGCGAAACACCGGATACGATGTACTTGGAAAGGAAGATATATACAACGATGAGCGGCAATACTGTAATCGTAAGACCCAAGTAAATTGCACCGTACTCAACACGGTAGATATCACCGTTCAAGAGGGATACCATGATAGGCATTGTCTTCTTAGATCCTTCAGTAAGGATAACCAAAGGTCTGAAGAGTTCGTTCCAGTTACCAACGAAAGCGAAGATAGCCTGTGTAGCCAAAGCCGGTTTCATGATAGGAAGAACGATACTGTTAAACGTCCTGAATTCTCCCGCACCATCTATTCGAGCAGATTGAACGATTTCCATTGACAACGAAGATTGCAGATACTGTCGCATGAAGAATACCATTGAAGGTGCTGCAACAGCCGGCAAGATAAGTGTCAAAAGGTTATTCGTAAGATGTAAGGAATAAACCATCTTAAAGAAACCGATCATTGTGCACTGAGCAGGGATCATCATAACTGCCATGATGAACTTGAAGAATGAATCACGAAGTTTCCACTCATAAGCCGTAAGTGCATAAGCTGTCAATGATGAGAAGTACAAAGCGCATACCGTAGCACCAACTGAAATGATCGCCGAGTTGATAAAACCGGTAACCGGTTGGAACGACGGTTTGTCATCGAATACTTCCTTATTGCTAAATAAGTACTTGGACGGGATCAAAGAAATAGGATGTTCCTTGATTTGTACCGAAGATCTTGTTGCGTTAACAAGCATTACCCAGAAAGGCATGATACTAACGACAGCAAGTACAATACAAACAACGTAAACAATGATCTTAATGACAAGAGAATCTTTAGACTTCGATAATGATTGTGGTTGTGAACTCATAATAAAATCACCTTAACCCCAACATCATAACTGATGTTTCTGAGCCTTCCTTTCTCTTTTTCTAAGTTTCTTAAGTTCTTCCTCATCCTTGTCTCTGAGAATGTAGAACAAAGCGAGAGTAAGTACCATGATGATTACGAACATGATGATACTTGCAGCTGCAGCCTTATTGTACTGATATCTAGGATTCTGGAAAGCCTGTTTGTAAATATAGACGGCAGTCGTAGTTGTAGATCCGTCAGGTCCGCCTCTGTTGAGGAGGTGAGGAATATCAAACATATTGAGACCACCGATCATACTTGTTACCAAAACATAAAGCAAGATAGTTCTGATACAAGGAATGGTTATCCTAAAGAATGTCTGTCTTCTGTTTGCACCATCGATCTGAGCAGCCTCAAAGATAGCAGGATCGATACCGATAACACCCGAGATCAAAAGTACCATTGTATTACCATACCACATCCAGAACTGAATGAATGATACAACTCCACGGGTAAACGCCTTATTATTCAAGAAGTTATACGTTGATCCGTCATAGCTCTTAGAGAAAAAGCTCAAGACACTTGAACGAATCGAGTTCAATGGTCCTACAGGATAGGACAAGAATGCCTGGAACAAGATAGCAACAGATGCTGCTGTGATGATATTAGGCAAGTAAAACAAAACTTTGAAAAGGCCCTGTCCCTTGATCTTGGTTCTGTCATCAGTAAACCAAGCGGTAAGGAGCAACGCCAATAAGATCTGTGGCACAAAGTTGCAAAGCCACATTATTACCGTATTAAAAAGTGCTAATCTGAATGAACCTGCACCTGAACCCTTCAAGATATCGATAAAGTTTCCGAAAGGATTGGACAAAAGATGCATGTCAGTAACTTTTGTTGTCAAACCTTCAAGGTCCGTAAAACCGATAACTACGGTGTAAAGTACAGGATATAATTGGAAAACTAGATATGCGATAACAAATGGTATAGAGAAAATATAGCCATACCTGGCGTAATTGACTGATTTCTTTTTACCCACAATCCGGTTCCTCCCTCGTAGTTTTATAGTAAAGAAATGAGGGCGGCAAAGTGATTTGTCCGCCCTCAAATCTTAAGGTATGAAGAAATTAATTGTTAATTACTTCGATTATGAAGGAATACCAAGCTGCTCGTTACAAGCACTCTTGAAATCCTCGATAGCCTGCTCTCTTGACTTCTCACCAGCAGTATACTGTCTAACCTGATCACGCCAGATCTGGTTGATGTTCTCATCAGACTCTGTGAGGCACTTACCGTTAGCACCAGCATTTGCAGGTACGAAGTACTCGAACATGTTCTGACCGCCCAAGAATGCGGACTCACCATTGGACTTATCCATTACTACAGAAGAAGCAACGCAGTCCTTTGTACCATTATCATTCATCTTACCGTTAGCCCAGAGATACTGGAGACCTGTGTCAGATGTATCAAGAGTGATCCACTCGATGAACTGAGCGATAGCAGCCTTCTTCTCATCAGAAGCCTCTGCTGCATACTTAGAAGCGAGAACCCATGTGCCGCCCCAGAAGAAACCTACCGGAGGAGTTGTAACACGATAGTTACCAGCCTGATCCTTACCATTGTCACCCAATGTGTAGTTGATGAGCCATGCAGGTCCGAAGAATGCGAATACGCCCTTCTCACCAGTACCGTTCATATCAGCGTACCAGCCTTCCTGCCAGTCCTGAGTATCATTGTGGTAGTTGTTTTCCTTAAGCTTCATAGACATATCCAAGAAAGCCTCACGCTCAGGAGAGATATTGAGCTTGCCATCCACGATCCAACCGGATGAAGAGCTGTTCTCAACGGAGTGCCAGATGTCACCGTCACCGGAAACGATTGCATAACCCTTAGCCTTGAGCTGCTCAGCACAATCCCAGAACTTATCCCAAGAACCGGAACCGCCACCAACGATGTCACAGATCTCTGCAGGATCAGATGTACCGAATACATCCTCAGCGATGTCTGCTCTGTAGATCATACATCCGCCAGTAGCCTGATAGCCGAGACCAACAACCTTGTTATCTGTAGGTCTTGTACCGATCTGAACTGTGTAATCAGCGATACCTGCATCCTTGATCTTTGTTCCTACGTCGATACCGAGATCTTCGTATGGAGCTGCATACTCAGAAGCTGCGCCCTGTGTATACTTAAGAACGAAAGCTGCCTCTGCTGCATAGATGTCAGGAGCATCAGCGCCGCCAGCTGCGAGAGCTGCATCAAGAGCCTGCTGATATCCGCCGCCATCTGTAGCGATCTGAGTAACCTTGAAGTCGTAACCGAAGTTAGGGTTCAATTCCTTGAACTTGTCGCTCATCTTAACGACCTCATCAGTAAATGTGTACAGGTTGATCTCCTTCTTTGACCCCTTCTTTGAACAGCCTGCGAACATAGCTGCAAACATCGTGAGGCAAAGTGCACTAGCAATTACTTTTTTCATAATAACCTCCGTTATTGTTAATTTTGATGAAAACTAGGCCTGTTTTTTGTAATTACATATACATATTACCCATATAACCCCAATCTTTCTTTACAAAAATTGCTATTGGATACCCTTTTCACAGCAATTTTAGTGCTTTAGAATGACCGAAACGTTTCGCGATTGATAACACTGTGGCAAAATTGTATAATTTTACCAATCTGTACAAAAAGAAACGGTTCGCTTTGTTCAACTGTCATTAAAATTGTACATATAGACGGAGGTTTATCTTATGAGCAACTTTTTCAGTAAATCGAGTATCGCGATGAGATTCTTATCCGGGCTCGGTGCTCTGATCATTGCTAATTTCTTATTTATAATTACTTCAATTCCTATCTTTACTATCGGTGCATCACTCACTGCTCTTTACAGGATCACATTTGAGATACACATGGGAAACGATCCATTTGTCATCCGAGACTATTTCAGATATTTTAAGGAGAACTTCAAACAGGCTACTTTGGTATTTGTTCCTTCCGTAGTCTTATTTACGGTCTGGGGCGCCAATCTTTTTGTTTTATATAACTACCTTGATAAGAGTTGGCGCTGGGTTCAGTTCCCTGTCATCATTATGATGGTCATAGCAGGAGCCGTTCTTGTCTACATGTTCCCTATGATCGCCCTTTACGAACAAAAAACGACAAAGATGCTCAAGGATTCCGCTTTGATCAGCATAGGAAACTTCCCTATCACATTTTTTATCGTTATAAGTTACGTAGCAAAATATCTTCTTTATGATCTGATGCCTTTTACAGGTATCATAATGCTCTCATTGTATTGCTTTATGGGATTTGCATTTGACAGCTGGTTCTTCGGTTTCTTCATAAACAAGGCCTTCAAGATCGAAAAGCCGAAAGAAGACCGTGAGATCAGTGCTCGATAAGATACATTACGAATTCGTGATTGATTTCTTTTCTGCTCGAAAAACTTGAAACGACGATAAGATACTCGTCTCCTTCCCTGTATATGAGGTGTTCCTGAAGTATTTGGGACGCCTCTATTCTTATACCGATCAGTTTATCGTTGTTATAATACCTGTATTCTTCCGGTATCTTTGCAAGTTCCTCTTCAGACAAGAGCTCATCTATCGGCATAAGACCGTTGCTTCCGTTATAGTCATCTGCACATTTCGTATTGACTATGAGAACATCGACCAGATCTTCCATAAACTCATAGCTCAATCGCTGCATGCTTCCTGAAACATTTTCATCTACTATATTAAGATCATCCGTTTTAAGAAAATGTCTATAGGAATCCCTTACTTCCGTTTTAAAATTGGAGTCATATAATCCTTTTTCCTTAACTATCTCATCGAATTGCTCAATATCCTCATCAAATCCGTCCATGACCTGAGAATTTACAAGTACGACAGAAAAGCTCTTCTTCGTATTATTCTTTATAAACATATATACAGAAGAGACCACAGCAATAACGATGATTAATCCGATAAGGACTTTCCATTTGTTATATAACCAAAAATGGGCGAGAGACTTAATAAATCTCTCGCCCTTTGAAAGTTCAACTTGTTCAACGGGCGCAACCGATCTCTCTTCTTCGAGTTCCTTTTGCGCCTTGTATTCTACATAAGTCTTGTTGTTCTTTATTTCATCCATTCCTTAATTGTAGAATAAATTCCGTCAGCGTCAAGTTTGTATTCCTTCATCATTGTCTTAGCGTCTGCAGACTGACCGAATACATCGTTAACACCGATTCTCTTCATCTTTGTAGGAAGATTCTCAGAAAGCACTTCTGCAACTGCACTGCCGAGACCACCGATAACAGAGTGCTCCTCGAGAGTGATAACCTTTCCTGTCTTGGAAGCTGTCTTAAGGATAGCATCCTTATCAATAGGCTTGATCGTGTGCATGTTGATAACTTCACATGAGATACCGTCAGCCTCGAGTCTCTCAGCTGCGACCAATGTCTCTGCTACCATTACGCCGTTAGCGATCAAAGATACATCTGTACCTTCCTTAAGTACCTGAGCCTTACCGATCTCAAACTTGTAGCCCTCGTAATCGTTGAATACAGGAACTGCAGCACGGCCGAATCTCAAGTATACAGGTCCTACATAATCGAGAGCAGCCTTTACAGCAGCCTTAGCCTCGATATCATCAGAAGGAACGATAACTGTCATACCAGGAATTGTTCTCATGAGAGAAAGATCCTCAAGGCACTGGTGGGAAGCACCGTCTTCACCTACTGTAATACCAGCGTGTGTAGCACCGATCTTAACATTGAGATGAGGATAACCGATAGAGTTTCTTACCTGCTCGAAGTTTCTTCCTGCAGCGAACATAGCAAAGGAAGAAATAAAGGGGATCTTACCTGTTGTAGCAAGACCAGCTGCGATACCTGTCATGTTAGCTTCTGCGATACCGCAATCGATGTGTCTGTCAGGGAAAGCCTTCTTAAATACGGAGGTCTTTGTAGCACCTGCAAGGTCAGCATCAAGAACAATAAGATCTTTGTAGGAAGCTCCGAGTTCTGCCAAAGCATTACCGTAGCTCTCTCTTGTAGCAATTTTCTTGTCACCTAACTTAATATTCATGATCAACCCTCCAAACCTGCGATAGCAGCATCAAGTTCCTTGATAGCCTGCTCGTATTCTTCGTCATTAGGAGCTTTACCGTGCCAGCCGGCCTGGTCTTCCATGAAGGAAACGCCCTTACCCTTTGTGGTCTTCATGATGATAGCTGTAGGCATTGTTGTGCAAGCTTCAGCCTTCTTGAAAGCATCTCTGATCTGATCGAAATCATGACCGTCGATCTCAACTACGTTGAAATTGAAAGCCTTGAACTTGTCAGCGATTGGATATACTGAACATACATCCTCTACACGACCGTCGATCTGAAGTCCGTTGTTATCAATGATAACCGTAAGGTTGTTGAGCTTATGAGCACCAGCAAACATTGATGCTTCCCAGATCTGACCTTCTTGGATCTCACCGTCACCGCAAAGTGTGTAAACTCTGAAATCCTTGTTGTCGAGCTTAGCAGAAAGAGCCATACCTACTGCAACAGACAAGCCCTGTCCCAAAGAACCGGAGCTCATGTCTACACCAGGTGTCTCGTTCATGCATGGGTGACCCTGAAGTCTGGAACCGAACTTACGAAGAGTTGTGAGTTCTTCAACAGGGAAATATCCTCTGTGAGCAAGTGTGGAATAAAGACCCGGAGCTGTGTGACCCTTGGAAAGAACAAAGCGGTCTCTGTTCTCCATCTTAGGGTTCTTAGGATCGATATTCATCTGTTCAAAATAAAGGAAAGTGTACATGTCAGCAGCAGACAAAGATCCACCCGGATGACCGGACTTTGCGCTGTGAACAGCTGTTACGATACCCTTACGTACCTTGGCAGCAGTTAATTGTAATTCTTTGTTGTCCATGGAATTCCTCCTGAATTTATTTACCAAGACATTTTATCATAGAAGAGCCTTCCTTAATCATAAGGAAGGCTTCTCATATTAAACAGATTTAATTAAGCAAATGGGTTCTCGGAAGGATACTTGTCACAAGCAGGCTGATTGTATCCGATATCGGAAACGCCCAAGTACTTGAATACTTCGTAGAGTGCCTTTCCATAGTGACCGAAAGCAACAGCACCGTGGTGTGGGAAGTTCTTTTCGATCAATACGTGGCGGTAGAATCTGCCCATCTCAGGGATAGCAAATACACCGATGGCACCGAAGGACTTAGTAGCAACAGGAAGTACTTCGCCCTCAGCAACATATGCTCTGATCTGTCCGTCAGATGTGGACTGGAGTCTGTAGAATGTGATGTCGCCCGGAGCGATATCGCCCTCGAGAGTACCGTTTGTAACCTCTACAGGGAGAGCACGGGCCATGATCTTCTGGTTCTTCATCTCGCAGAATGCAAGCTTCTTGGAGCATGTATTACCACAGTGGAAGCCCATGAATGTATCTGTGTGCTTGTAATCGAACTTACCGCCAATGGACTCGTTGTACATATCCTTAGGTACGGAATTGTTGATGTCAAGGAGTGTAACTGTGTCCTCAGAGATACAATAACCGATGTACTCAGAAAGTGCACCGTAGATATCAACCTCACAGGATACCGGGATACCCATACCTGTAAGACGGCTGTTTACATAGCAAGGAACGAACTTGAACTGTGTCTGGAATGCTGGCCAGCACTTACCTGCGATAGCAACGAATTCCTTTGAACCCTTGTGAGCCTCAACCCAGTCAAGGAGAGTAAGCTCATACTGAGCAAGCTTCTCAAGGATCTCAGGCTTCTTGTTACCTGCACCAAGCTCTTCTTCCATCTCCTTGATCTTAGCAGGGATTCTGGAATCACCCTCGTGCTTCTTGAAAGCCTCGAAAAGGTCGAGCTCAGAGTTCTCTTCGATCTCAACACCCATTCTGTAGAGTGGCTCGATTGGAGCGTTACAAGCGAAGAAGTTCTGTGGACGTGGACCGAAAGAAATGATCTTAAGGTTAGAAAGTGCATAAAGAGCTCTAGCGATAGGTACGAATTCATTGATCATATCAGCACAATCCTCTGCATCACCTACAGGATACTCAGGGATATAAGCCTTTACGCCTCTGATCTTCAAGTTGTAACTTGCATTGAGCATACCGCAGTAAGCATCGCCTCTGCCGTCAGAAAGATTGTTCTGTGACTCCTCTGCAGCTGCGCAGAACATTACAGGACCATCCCACTGCTGAGCGAGCATTGTCTCAGAGATCTCAGGACCGAAGTTACCGAGGAATACGCAAAGAGCATTACATCCTGCATTCTTAACGTCTGCAAGAGCCTGCTTCATATGGATCTCAGACTCAACGATACAGATTGGGCACTCATAGATATCATCAGCACCGTACTTCTCTGTGTAAGCCTTGATCAAAGCTTCTCTTCTTCCAACGGAGAGAGACTCCGGGAAACAGTCTCTGCTGACTGCTACGATACCGATCTTTACTTTAGGTTGATTGAACATAGATATTTACCTCCAAAAAATATAAACTGATTGATTATTCGTTGATATCAAGGTTCTTACCATAGATACCCATGAAATGACCTGCTTCACCGGCTGCATCAGGATGAGCGATAAGCCACTTATTCTGAGCTGTGATAAGCTGATCCTCACCGCCTGCCTTGTGCTCGCCCTCGAGCGGGAAGTTTGTTCCGTAAGGAAGAACGACACCTACCATAAAGCCGTTGCCGTCAACACCGCAAGGAGCATAGTGAAGAGTTGTTGCATATACTTCAGCAGCCTGACCCTTCTTGAACTTGAAAGCTACCATCTTGGAAGAATCATACTTAAATCCGTCCTCGATGTCCTGCTGAAGTCCCAAGATAAGGATCGCATCTGTTGCGAAAACGTTGATCTCAGAAGATCTGTGATACTCAACAGCGTTCAAAAGGCTGTTGTGACCTGCACAATAACCGATCTCGATCGGAAGTTCGCCGTAGAATGTCTTCTTGATGTCAGCATAGCAAGCTGCAGACTCGAGAAGTTCAACGGATGGCTCGTAAGCAACACCTGAATCAGGGAGCTTAACTTCGCCGAGCTTTTCTACGAGAGAAGAAAAATCAACATTGTCGATTATCTTTCCGTACTTTTTGAATTCGGCACTGTTACCGTCCAAAATAACCATGAATAGTTACCTCCTGCATTATAAACTTGAAAATTGTTATCAGAATTTTTCAGCGTTAGCCTTGAAGACTTCCTTAAGAGCAGGATAAAGTCTGCTGAATTCCTGGTAGCGCTTCTCATAAAGAGCAACATTCTCAGGAATAGGCTTTGTCTCTGCAACGATCTTAATGATCTTGGAACAAGCATCCTCAACAGAAGGATATACTCCGCAAGCAACCGCTGCGAGAATAGCACCGCCCAATGCAGGACCTTCTTCGTTCTCTGTCTGTACAAGAGTAATGTTGAGGATATCCGCAATGATCTGTCTCCAGAGCGGACTCTTGGCACCACCGCCACACACACCTGACTTCTCAATGTTAACGCCGATGGACTTTGCAGCCTCAAAGGAATCTCTGAGTGCAAATGCAACGCCCTCGAAAACAGCCTGAACAAGATCCTGACGAGTTGTATCCATGGACATACCGATGAATGTAGCTCTTGCATCAGGGTCATTGATAGGAGATCTCTCACCCATGAGGTATGGGAGGAAGAATACTTTGTTCTTACCGAGTTCCTTTATGCCGGCCTGTTCTGTCTTGAAATCATTTGTCTTGAGGATCTCTTCCATAAACCACTTGTTGCAGCTTGCAGCAGCGAGCATACAACCCATGAGGTGGAATCCGCCGTCAGCGTGGTCGAAAGAGTGAAGTGCGTTGTTTGCATCAACGCCGAAAGAATCATTGGAAATGAAGATCGTACCCGAAGTACCAAGAGAGATGTTACATCCGCCCTTACCTACGATACCCATACCTACAGCTGCTGCAGCGTTGTCGCCTGCGCCTGCTGCGATGATACAATCCTTGGAGATGCCGAGTTCTTCAGCGATCTCAGGCTTGAGATTACCTGTCTTCTCGTAACTTTCAAAGATCTGTGGGAGCCAGTTCATGTCGATGGAGCATATCTCACACATCTCCTTGGACCATGTTCTGTTCTTAACATCAAAGTAGAGCGTACCTGAAGCATCAGATACATCTGTTGAGAATACACCGCTCAATCTGTATGCAAGATAGTCCTTTGGAAGACAGATCTTGGAGATCTTAGCGAAGTTCTCAGGCTCGTTAGCCTTAACCCAAAGCACCTTAGGTGCCGTAAAGCCTGCAAATGCGATATTTCCTGTATATTCTGTGAGCTTATCTTTTCCGATTACGTTATTGAGATACTCAGTTTCCTTATAAGATCTTCCGTCATTCCAAAGGATAGCAGGTCTGATTACCTTATCCTCAGAATCGAGCATAACGAGACCATGCATCTGGCCACCGAAACTGATACCTTTAACATCGTTGCCGTCGAAGCCTGCGATCAATTCCTTGATACCTTCAACAGATTTGTCGAACCAATCATAAGGATTCTGCTCTGACCAACCTGAATGTGGGAAATTGACAGGATACTCCTTTGAGACAACTTTAAGAACCTTACCACCTTCATCTGCCAAAATGAGCTTGACGGCTGAAGTGCCAAGGTCTACACCGATAAATAACATACGTGATCCTCCCGTAAAGCCTAATAAACTACAATAAATATAAAAATTATCCTTTTAAAAAGCAATTTCCATTATGACAAACAAAAGAGCCTTTTTTCTACAATTAGCACAAATTTTACACATATTGCGAAACGCTGAAATTTCGTGTTTTCAATGCTTTTCGAACTTGAAACTCCCTAATTTGTGAGTTTTCAAGAAAGCATTTTCGAGAGCAAAACGTTTCACGCTTTAACGTGATAATGCACAAAAATTGCTATTTGATATTTATCGTCATGTAAAGATTTTACTCTCAAAAAAATATCACTTTTACGCAAAACGAGTGTAAATCATAACCGCCTTACGAATTATTTCATGGCATAATAATCATCCACCGGCCTAGCCGGCATTGAAAGTTGATTCGCTTTCCTATCGTTCTTCAGTTGATTGGCGATGTAATATTTTATCGCTGCCGTGTTCTTCCCAACTGTGTCTACGTAATATCCTCTGCACCAAAATTCGCGATTTCGATATGCGAATTTCATATTTCCATATTTCTGAAAGATCATCAGACTACTCTTCCCTTTCAAGTATCCCATAAAACTCGAAACGCTCATTTTGGGCGGAATACTCAACAACAGATGTAAGTCATCAGGAGATTTTTTTCATCGCTTAAGCTCTATGGAACCACGCGACTATCGCGTGGTTTTCGTTGCACAAAAAGAACGCTGCCGATGACAGCGTTCTTTATTATTTCTTCGAAAACACTTTCCTGAATGTAACGAATGAAAATATCAGAAGCGAA